>JBCNOR010000240.1:0-7480 GCA_039593785.1 Niabella sp.
GACTGGCAGGCGCATTGGGAGGTGTGTTGGAAAAATTCTCCTGCCATTTCAAATCCATTTTCAAATTTGGCGCAGCGGACTCAGTATACACTTTAACCGTGTTATTATTTAAAACAAAGCTGGGGCTTGCAAATCTGCTGTATTGGAAAATACCGGTACTTCTTAAAAGTTTGATAGTACAGCCGGAAGGAGAGCTGGCAGCATCCATTTCTACTTTAATGTAATAATTATAAGTTGCCGCTTCGGCAGTAGTAGCAATATTATTGAACAGATCGATACTAAGATCATTGCTCCCAGCTTGCAGGGTATCGTTTACAGCTGTCCAATTCAAGCTGTCTTTAGAGAAGAAGATCTTTAAAGAGTCATTCAGGGAATTTAAATAAGCGGTAATATTCAACTCAGCATCTACCATAGGATATGGCGATGTCATTTTAAATATCATTACACCTTTCTGATTGAAGTTGGCAGGCCTTAAGATCGTGTCTGGGCCTACAATAGTCCGCGTAATATTCTCTGTAAAACTAAAAGATTTATTCAGAGCAGCCTCAGGATTTATCAGGTTTCGGATAAGGACACCTTTACCGATCATTGGTTTTATAGTATTGTTCGCAGGAGAAGTTACTCCCGGAGGAAAGGCAGTATAATGCGCTACGCTGATAGTATCGGCTGGAAACAAAGAAACTTTATCCCATGGAGCCAGATCAAATTTAAGTGGCTGACTTGGCGCAACATAGAAATTATCACCTGCGGTATTTAATGTAGTATCAATATTCTTCACGAAATGATTGCCTGCTCTTACCTGGTAACTGAAAGTCTGCATTTGAGAGGGCAAATAGCTTAAAGGTGCTCCGAATTGTTTAGTACGGAGATACCAATAAGAATCCAGGTAGACATCCAGAAAGGAAGCCATACTTTTATTGTCCGGCAACAGGTAATATCCTCCCTGATCCGCATCGACATATACCCATGAGCTATCGAAATTAACTTCAGATACCGCATGGTTGCCGGTATTGACCCATATATTTCTTTGATTGGTGTCTGTATATAATGAAGTTAACCAGGTAGTCGTATTTGCTATATTACCGCAATGACCAAACCCATAATTGTTGATAAACTTAGTGGGGTCGTAAGCTTCCTGGTCTCCGGCGAAATAATAAAGGTGATGGCTTTTCACAAAATGGAATACAGCCATGGCTTTCTCCCGACTTGTAACTTTATTGGCAAAGATTTGCCTGGCCAAACTATCCAGGTTGCTGTAATAATATTGATTGGTATAAAAAGATAAACCGGTAACAGGTTGCGAACCTTGATTCTGGAATGATATTTCCCTGAGCGGCTCGAAAGCCTTGATATAATCGGTACAGAAATTACCTAAGTTCGACCAGAAAGGGAAATAATTGGAAGCAAGCGATACAGAATTCCTACCATCGAGGTATCCGCCCACATTGACCTGAACTGTAGTATCATCGTAAACATTAACAGACTGGCTGTAATTATTTATTTGGGCATGTATTGGATATCCGGCTGAGAAAAAAGCCAATAAAAAAAAGACCCGACCTAATCGTTTAAAAAAAGGAAAGTCACCTAAAGCACACAAGGGGTATATATATTTCATGTCAATAGCGATATTTTTATATTAAAAATATTAATATATCAAAACAACGCAAGCGATGGGCTCACGGTGCCATAACATGTATTCATAAAAATTAATACAGCGAGAAGTTGGTTAAGTCTGGCTTACTTCTGAGGTCCATAAATTAATCGTGCTACCACTAATTTATGTAGTCAGAATGTATATAGAAAAAGTTAAAAATTATTCCTTTTTACTTTGATTTTAAAGTGACCTTAACATGTGAATCCAGTAGGTAATACACTAAAGAATTCATAATCAGGTTAGTTAAAATACTATGGTTATGGTTTCAGTATAAAGTTACTGATAATTCAGCTTGTAATTTCTGATATTTCAGATACTACATAACGTATTCTATTACAGTTGGGTGGTTAGCCCTGTCCTGTAATGACAGGTAATAATCTTAAATCTATAGGATTAAAACCTATATTTTGTTTCAGGCTAAAAACAGAAAACAAAAAAGTTGAGGCTTTTACCTCAACTTCTAAAGCATTTTATGTACAACTAATCTTTAATATAAGATTCAATTTACATTCAACATATTTATGAAATATTCATCGACCTGAGCGTTAGAAAACCTTTCTTCCAAAATTGATCTGTTGTGCTGTATCTGATCTTCAGATAAAAACGAAGTGAATGTTTCTGACGGCAGATCTTTTTGAATAGAATAAACATGCAGGCCCCATTCTTTGAAATTTTGATACGCGGTATTTTCCTCTCTTAAAAATACCTTCACACCCACCCAAAGCAATGCCAACAGATTTCCCAAGCCCTGCTGAATAGGAATATTGAATATTGCATAACCCAACTCCAGCATTTTTTTACTGTATACTTCTTTAGGTATAAAATCCAGCTGGAATTCTATTTGACCGCCCAGTAATTTTCTTCCTTCCTCTTCAATAGCCTTAGCATACTCGTTGTTGCCATATGCAAGCGGCACAAAAACAGGGTTTGAAATTTCATTAAGGGAAAGCTGTTTCAGGATTTCGTAATGATTTAAAGAAGGGTCAGCACTGTGATTGACCATGATCTTATTACCATGCCTTACCTCTTTCAACAGATTATGATCGATAAGCTGATCATACGATACATAAGCAAAGGGCAAATATTTTATCGGCGCTTTGGAGTAGGCAACAACTTGTTCGTAATCTTTTTCCAAAAGCGAAGCAAGGTAATCCAGCTGATAATAGGATTTTATAAGCTCCTTATGATTATAAAATGGCCGCCCGGTAATTATTGATTTTACTTTTGAAAGATAACTACGCCATTTATTCTGAAATAATTTTCTTGCCAAAAATTTTCGGGAAAAGGGAAGATAAAGTTTATGCTCAAATTCAGGCAAGCTGTAGAATTCAGCGCTCCAAAATACCCATATCATTATCGCATCGGGATGGTGACGTTTGATTCTTTCCAGGCAAAATTTGCTTACATAATTATAAAAATGGAGGTAGACCCTTTTTATATCCTTGTACTCATCTAAAGATGCTCCTATAGTATTGAAATCAAAAGGTATATATGTTACATTTTGATTCTTGATCTTTAATTCCGTATTTAAATTAAGATACAGGTTGTTGCCTTTATCCAAACGTTCGATCCTGTTTACCGTTCCATCCAGAAAGTAACCCAGGGAATCTTGAAAAATATGCAAATTCATTTTTGAGTGGTTTAGGTATAATAAACGATGGATGTTAGTTTTCCATGAGTACCTGCATCATCTCATTTATATTATAGCATTAATGATATCCGATATTTTCCGGACTTCCTCTTTAGTAGTGTAAGTGGAAAGTGGCAAGCTTAGAATACGGCTGCTGATACTTTCACTTATCGGGCAAGGCTGTAACTCGAGATAAGGCAATCTATTCAATGAAGGATAAAAATATCTTCTGGCAAGAATCTCCTCCGCTTTTAAGGCAGCCATCACTTTTAATAAAGTTTGCTCCGAGTCAAAAACTACCGGATAATAGGCATAATTATATTGAGTATCCGGCAAGGCAACCGGCCGCTGTAATTTTTCTAAATTCAGATGATGGTCGTACTCTTCTGAAACTGCTTTCCTTTTTGCAATGATATGCTCAATGTCATCGAATACACACAGGCCCATTGCTGCGTGAAATTCAGAAGCTTTACCGTTAATACCGATATCAAAATAGTCGTCGCCGATATGGCCGAATTGACGGTATAGGTAAAGTTTATCAAATACTGATTTTTCTTCGGCATAAATAGCGCCGCCTTCTACAGTATGAAAAACTTTGGTAGAATGGAAACTGCAGGTAGCTATATCGCCATAGGTCATTAACGACCTGTCTTTATATTTAGCTCCGAAAACATGCGCAGCATCGTAGATCACCTTTAAATTATGCTTGAGCGCTATTTGCTTTATTACATCTACCTGGCATGGGTTACCAAAAACATGTGTAGCAAGTATGGCTTCTGTATCCGGTGTAATTTTAGCTTCGATCAATACTTCATTGATATTAAAATCGCTTTCCTTTATATCAACAAATACAGGTGTGCAATGCTCCCATAAGATTGAATTTGTAGTAGCTACATAAGAAAAAGGTGTAGTAATAACTTCTTTAGAAATACCAAGCGCTTTCAGCGCCATTTGAAGAACGATTGTTCCGTTATTGGTATACAGCAATTGTTCCGTTCCAAGATATTCTTTAAGCTTCTTTTCCAGCTCCAAAACCATGGGGCCGTTATTGGTAAGCCAATGCGATTCCCATACTTGTTTCAGCTTGTCTATGTATTTCCCTAAGTCAGGAAGATATGATTTAGTTACGTTTAGCATAAATACTTTTTATATTAAAAATCTCCGAAAATTTTGGAAATCTTACATCGTTCTTTTTAACGTAAGGATAAAATTTATACACCTGGAAAAGCACGCCTGAAATATATCCTATAGAACTCGCAAGTGCTGCACCAATGCCGCCTAAGGGCTTAATAAGTATCGCATACCCTAAAAGACAGAAGACAAAAGAGAATAACGTCGCGTACAAATTGTTCATCACTTTATTTCTCCCTGCAAAAAAAGTAGCAATAAGGGTGGGCAAGGAAAACGGTACTATGGAAAGAAGTAAAATAAAGGTCATTGGAATGCTTCCCGAAAATTCCTTGCCATAAGCCCATGGCACAAAAAAAGTAAAAAATATCAGAGCACCTGCGCTAAGCACAAAACAAGCAACTATAGCAACTATAGATAATTTTAAAGTGTGATAAACCGCTTCCTGCATGGTCCCTTTAGCTGTATAACTATACAAAATGCTGGCTATTGAATTGGGTAAAATTAACACCATTTGCGCTAAACTTACTGCCAGTGAATATACGCCTGTTTCTGCACTGCCGTGGTAATAATCAACAAACCATATATCCATCCTGTAGCTCAGAAACTGGAATGCATTACACAGCCATACAACAAAAGAGTAAGATGCTATTTGTTTAGCTTCTGCCCAGGAAATCAATTCGTATTTCAGGGCATTAGGTACATAACGCACATAGATGACCAGATTAATGAGCAGCTGAATAATAGTAGTGAACAGCGTGCTTAATATAATGAGTGTAAACCCATCTACTTTTATCTGTAGCCATTTAAAATAAAACAACAGATAAACGATAAGTGTGAGAAAGGAAAAAATAATGGTGGAGGCACTTATGTGTATGAACTTTTGTTTGGCATTAAGGAAGCCGATCACCAGGTTATTTATTGCAGTTACCAAAAATTGGAATATAAAGAGCAGCACCCAGCTCATATCGGAATGGTTAGAAGGGAAAATAAACCCCTGCAATCCCAATAAAAAGACACACTTAATACCAATAAAAACCAATAGTCCGGTAAATAGGGTAAACCATATCAAAGAATAAAAGATCTTGTTAGGTTCGATTTTGTTTGACGCGACATAATATATAATGGACGAGGACAAACTGAATCCAAGCCATGCAGTAGCTAACGCAAGCGAATTGGTAAAAACAGCAAATTCTCCTCGTCCCGATGCACCCAGGATCCGGGATATTAATATACTTGTGCCAAAACTGATTATTACACTAATTACTTGGGATAAATAGGTAGATATTATATGCTTTTTCATCAAAATTATTTTACCCGATATTCCAAGATTTAATTTCAGCCATCAGTTACTTACTTCTGTCAGGACAATGTATCCGTCTTATTTCTTTTCGTATACTTTTTCGATAATATCCACTACTTTCAAGCCTTCCAAAGCATTGGTAGTAATGGTAGACCTTCCTTTCAGCACATCTACCACATTTTCGATCACATAGTGGTGGTTTGCCGCAGATCCTTTGTAAGCACCATAGTCATTGCCGGGATTGGTTGGTGCCAATTCAGGCATGGTGTAATCTTTTACATGACAATACTCCACCTTGTCCATATACTGGCCGCCAATTTTTATAGAACCGTATTCTGCTATAATGGTCATAGAGCTTTCGAGGTTCTGATTCCACACAGAGGTAGAGTAATTAATACAACCCATACCGCCATTTACAAAATCAAAATTGACGAAACCGCTGTCTTCGAAATCGGTAAGATGCTTGTGGTTAAAGTCATTGAACTTCGCTTGTATATTCTGCACATCGCCAAACAGCCAATACATAATATCGATAAAGTGCGAGAACTGAGTAAATAGCGTACCGCCGTCAAGGTCTTTTTTACCATGCCAGCTATCTGCTTTATAATAGCGATCATCACGGTTCCAATAACAATTCAGCTGCACCATATATATCTGCCCCAGCTTGCCGCTTTCGATCAATTCTTTGATCCATACAGAAGGAGGAGAATAACGATTTTGCATTACGGCAAAAACATGGCGATGCACATGCAATGCCTTGAAAATAATTTTTTCCGCATCCTGCTTACTCAACGCTACAGGCTTTTCTACTACAATATGTTTATGTGCTTCTAATGCCAACAATGCCTGAGTAGCATGGTATCCGTTGGGTGATGCAATATTGACCACATCAGTATCGATACCTGAACCGAGAAATTCTTCCAATGAATTGAAGAAAGGAACATTATATTGCTCAATACCCAGCTGCGATTTGTCTTTAATATCAATTAAAGCTACCAGCTCGCTTTCAGGGTTGCGATGTATCATTTCAGCATGCCTTTTACCAATATGACCACAACCCACCACAGCAAATTTTACTTTCTGATCTGAAGCTACCATTTGTATGTTTATATTATTAAGTAATTTTTGAAACAGGTTCCCGAGCTATTTTATTTTTTTTACCGTTCCTGCTTCCAGTATATATTCCTGGTTGCTTTCGGGGCAAACTGCTTTATTATTGTTATCGAATTCAAGACGGTGGCCATATTCACTCATCCAGCCTATTTGCTTTGCCGGATTTCCTACAACCAATGCATACGGTAATACCGTTTTTGTAACTACTGCTCCCGCTCCGATAAAAGCAAACGTGCCGATATCGTGGCCGCAAACAATAGTAGCATTGGCGCCTATTGAAGCACCTTTACCCACATGGGTCTTTGCATATTGTCCTCTTCTGTTCACTGCGCTTCTCGGGTTGGTAACGTTGGTAAATACCATCGATGGCCCCAGAAACACGTCATCATCGCAGGTTACACCTTCATAAATGGAAACGTTGTTCTGCACTTTTACATTTTTGCCCAGGATCACATTCGGGAAAATCACACAATTCTGTCCGATGTTACAACCCTCCCCAATGGTACAGCCCGGCATAATATGAGAAAAGTGCCAGATCTTGGCGCCTTTCCCAATATTGCATCCTTCATCGATCACTGCTGTTTCATGCACAAAGTAATCTGTCATGTATTTCTTGTAATTTATTTTTTAAATGAAAGAACGGCTTCTGTTA
>JBCNOR010000241.1:0-7480 GCA_039593785.1 Niabella sp.
TGCGCTCCAGACTGGGCAAGCATTATGACATTTTGTACACGAATGATAACGGGCTTTGTGCACACGAATTTATAGTGGACCTGAGGCCGTTTAAAAAGACTGCACAGATAGAAGCTGAAGACGTGGCTAAACGCCTTATGGATTATGGCTTTCACGCGCCTACCATGAGTTTCCCTGTGCCGGGCACTATTATGATTGAGCCTACAGAAAGTGAAGATAAGGCTGAATTAGACCGTTTTTGCGATGCATTGATCAGCATCAGGGAAGAAATTAAAGCAATAGAGGACGGAGTAGCTGATGTTAAAGACAATGCTTTAAAGAATGCGCCTCATACGCAACAGGTGGTTACTGCCAATGAGTGGAGCCATAGCTATAGCCGCCAGGAAGCAGCATTTCCTCTCCATTATGTTACGCTTAACAAGTTCTGGCCCTCTGTAGCCAGGGTGAATAATACGGTAGGAGACAGGAATCTTATTTGCACTTGCGAGCCCACAGAAATGTACGCAGAAGCATAGTGTTTGACTGAAAGTACTACTAAATCAAAAGCCAGGCTGGATATCAAATCTAACCTGGCTTTTTTTATATTAAAAAGACAAATTTTTTACTTTTTTCGTTCAATAGAGATAGTGAACGCTTTATTAGCTTCGTTGAAAAAGAAATTAACAATATCGGCATTAGAGGTCTGAAATTCTAATGCTGCCCCCGAAGAAGTATTGTATTGTAGGTAATTATACAGGTCCTCTTTGGTTTTACTGCTGCTGTTAACCCCTCCGTCTGCATCAATGGCGTAGAACTTTGACAATGGATATTTTGAGCTTAGCAAATTATCAAAATAATAAAAGGTATTCTTGTAAGTGCCATGAGTGCCAATGGTGGCTCTGATCTCTATTTTTGTAATGACGTCATTTTCTTCGGACAATTCACACACAAAATTAGGATTGGGAGACTCCTTATCTAATACGGGAACAGTGGCTTTCTTATGGCCCATGGAATCTTTAATAACAATGTTAGCGTTGGCAAATGCAGACTGAAGCGTATAATATTTCTTGCCGATAAATCCTACCAATTGGTCAATGTCCAGTTTAAGAGGCTCTTTTTGTTCGGGGGTTATGTCTGTTTTGCCACACGAAGCCAGCATTACAATTACTGCAACAAGTGATAGCAAATTCTTCATCTGGTTTTGTTTGGAGTAAGTAAGTTAATTTGAGATTGCAAAGCAAATGTAACACTACAAAAGCTATTGGGCTCAATTTAACATATCAAATTTTGCTCCAATTGTCATATTTCATGCATTTAACTTTTTATTGGCTGAAAAGAAAAAAAATCTGGTTTTATGTTTAATTTTTATTTGTGTGATTTTTAGGGAATTAAAAAATAGAGTGATTTTAATGTGTTTTTTTAAAGAAAAATTAATAATGACGGCATAATTTTCGCTATCATTAATGCTTTCTAAACCTGCTCATAAGGGAGTATGCATTAATGACAATTGGTGGTTTAACAGACTTAGATTTATCGAAAGCAGCTGCTGTGTTAAGTTGCGAAATAGCAATCATAAAGACTATCGTTGAAGTGGAAGGTAGCCGGGAAGGTTTTTTGTCTACTTACGAGCCGTTGCTTTGGTTTCATAAGGATGTCTTTTCGCGCCGGACGCAGGGCGCTTACGATAAGGTGGCCCCGGATATCTCACATCCGGAGCCAGGTGAATTTGGCCCTGTCTCTATTCAGCATGATAGATTGCATAAGGCGGCCTGGCTCAATCGTAATGCCGCGTTGATGTCGGCCAGCTGGGGTAAATTTCAATTGATGGGCTATAATTATGCGCTGGCGGGATATTATTCGTTACAGGATTTTGTAAGCGCTATGTACAAAACTGAAGGAGAGCATTTATTAGCCTTCGTTCAATACCTTAAAAATCTTTCTCTGGATGAAGACCTGCGCAACAAAAACTGGGAAGCATTTGCTTTTAAATACAAAAGCCCTGAAGACAGGAATGACTATATTCATAAGCTCAAGGCAGCTTATCAAAACTATGCTGATGCGGGGTCCTGATTCCCATTTCCCATTTCCATTAGTTCATCTCAAACTCCCATACCGTACGGTACGTGCCGTGTAGCTCCACATATTGCAGAAAAGATTCGAAAAATGGATCAGCGCCGATAGTAGCACTATCTCCTATAACAATAAGCGCCTCCCTGGCTCTGGTAATCGCCACATTCATACGCCGGTAATCTTTTAGAAATCCTATTTCACCATCATCGTTGCTTCTTACCAGCGATAATACAATGACATGCTTTTCCTGACCCTGGAAGCTGTCAATGGTACTAACGCGCATGGTTGGGGGAAGCTGGTCTTTAGCTATCAAAACCTGGCCGGCATAAGGAGAGATAAATGCTGCATTTTCAGCACTAAAATCACCATTTTGAAGTAATTGCTGAACAATATTCAATTCTCCTTCGTTTTGAAGACTGCTGCCGTCGGGCCCCTTGCTTTCATTAAACCCCGAGCCTGCTGTATCAATAAAAGTAAGATGAGTGCCCTGGTTAACCAGGTGAGACGCGGATAAAAGTAATCCTTTATAAAAGTATTCGCTGCTAAATCCGGCAATGACCGGTTTCATACGATATTGGGTATTTAACAGGTGAACTGCCGGAACGGTGTTGATCGCAATCTCAAGTATGGAGCGATTAAATCCTGCCTTCAGGGCTGTATTGCTTAAAACCGTAGGAGGCAGTTGCAGGTGGTCTCCCGCCAGCACTATTTTGGGAGCCAAAGAAAAGACACACCAGGCCAATGGCTCAATGCACTGTCCTGCTTCATCGATAATAAGGTGATGAAACACCATTTTTTCCAGGCCTGCATCGTGTAAGCCAATAGGTGTGCCTGCAATTACCTGCGCTTCTGTAAATAGTTTTTCTTCGTTATAATGTTGTAACTGCTTTATTTCATTCCTGATATTTTTTACCTCTTTAAATAAAAGGCTTCGTTGTTCTCTTTCGGCTTTTCCGAAGTTGCGTTTGTATTTCAACGCCATACGTCTGAATTCTTCGGCTCTCAGTTTTAACTGGCGGATATCTTTCTGAACTTTGCTGTTGCTCAGCTTGCCTTCCGGTGTGTGCATGAAAATGGCCTCATCGGTTTTGTTCGCATTGCCCACTCTCAGTAGCTGTATACCTTTTTGAAGCAGCCCTTTACAAATATTATCTACCGCCGCATTGCTCGGAGCCGAAACCAGCACTTTTTCTCCACGTTTCACCAGCTGCTGAATGGCTTCAATGAGTGTGGTGGTTTTGCCTGTACCGGGAGGTCCGTGTACAATAGTGAGTTCCTGGTTTTCTGTAATAGCCGATACTGCCTTCTGCTGGCTGTCGTTCAGGTTTTTATTAAAAAAAGCGGGTTTAGTGTTGAGTGCAGGAATGTTTGTCGGTGAAGGTCTTTCTCCGTGCAGTTCTTCGAATAGCCGGAGGAGGTGCTTATTCTTCTCAAGGCCCGTTAATGCTTCTTTCATGATGCCATTGGTACGGGTGTCGGGTGCCAGCTTAATGCCTACCCCTTCATCTTCAATCCAATCAGGAAAGTCAGGTGCAAATAGCCTGAATTCCCCGGTCTTACCTTCCAGGCTTATCATAATACCTTTAACCGGTTCTTCTCCCTGCTTAAAACACTCTATTGCGGCACCGTCGCGAAACATATGGGTGGTGCAGGGATAGGGAAGGCGGAAACTGATCTCAGGGTAATCGGCGTATCCAAAACTTTTACGGGTTACAGCAATGGGATGTAAGGCCAGTCCTTCGGCTTTTAATGCTCTTAAAGTATGTGCCTGGCTTAACTGGTAACGTTCTGTCTGTTCTTTCTCCTCCAGGTTAATGCAACGGATTAAATGTTGTATGTGAGCGTGCATGAAATGATATTGATTGATTAAGCCCTTTAATTAAAAATCCGCTGCATCATAATTAATACAGCGGATTCCAAATGTTGTCGGGATGACTAGATTCGAACTAGCGACCACACGCCCCCCAGACGTGTACTCTAACCGGGCTGAGCTACATCCCGAACCGGCTCCTTGTGTATCAGGAGGGTTGCAAATGTAAGCATTTTTCTAAATAAATAAAAACATTGGTTCTGCGTTATTGCGTTTGCACCATAAAACAGCTTATTATGGTACTAAACCTGCAAATGAGTATGGTGTATCGGGTACAGGAAAAAAGAATAGTCTATCAATGTCATCAAACAGTCCTTATATTCACTTGCTTATGAACAGGCTGCAACCTGTGGAGCCCGTTATTCGCCCGTCAATCTTCCTCAAAAATATATAATCATTCAATCCCTTGCCTTATCTTCGCACCTTAATGAACATTATCATTAAGAAGGCAAAAATTACTGACCCAACATCGCCTCATAACGGTCAAATTGCTGATATACACATTGCCAGCGGCAAAATAGTTTCAATTGGTAAAGATATTGTAGCAAAGGGCGCTAAAATAATTGACACCCCGGGTATGCATATTTCTCCGGGTTGGATAGACCTGTTTGCTGATTTTGCTGATCCGGGATATGAGTTCAGGGAAACCCTGGAAACGGGCGCTGCGGCCGCGGCGGCTGGTGGCTATACCGATGTTTGCGTAGTACCGAACACCAAGCCAGCTGTTGATCAGAAGTCGGTGGTGGAATATGTGGTGCAGAAGGCCCGGCAATTACCGGTAAGTATTCATCCCCTGGGAAGCATTACCAGGGGTGTTGAGGGAAAAGACCTGGCAGAAATGTATGACATGAAGCTGAGTGGCGCCGTGGCTTTCAGCGATGGTAAGTCTCCCTTGCAATCTGCCGGTATATTGGTAAAAGCGCTTCAGTATGTAAAATCTTTTGACGGAGTATTGATACAGGTACCGGATGATAAAAGTATCAGCCCAAACGGCCTGATGAATGAAGGTATTACTTCTACGCAAATGGGGTTGCCCGGCCGGCCGGAGATTGCAGAAGAAATTGCGGTAGCTGCTAATGTAAAGCTGGCGGCTTATGCGGAATCTAACCTGCACTTAACGGGTATCAGTACCGAAGGGTCTGTAAAGCTGGTAAAGGAAGCCCGCCAGAAAAAAGTAGCGGTAACCTGTTCGGTAACCCCGTATAATCTTGTTTTTTGTGATGAGGATATTACCACCTACGATTCCAACCTGAAGGTAAACCCTCCCCTCAGAAGTAAAAAAGACAGGAAAGCTTTGCAGAAAGCCATTGCCGAAGGTATAATAGATTGTATAGCCTCACATCATATTCCGCAGGATAAAGATCATAAGGTAGTAGAATTTGAATATGCCAAAAATGGTATGATCAGCCTGCAAACGAGCTATGCAGCTGTGAATACCTGTCTGCCGGAGATCTCCCAGGAACGTTGGGTTGAGTTATTTGCGGTTAATGCCAGGCGTATTTTAAATATACCTGTGCCTACTATTGCCGAGGGTAATGAAGCCTCCGTTACTTTGTTTTTGCCTAAACAGGAGTGGGTGCTGGAGCTGAAAGATGTTCTTTCCAAAAACAGGAATACCCCATTTATCGGGCAGAAATTTACAGGTAAACCTTTGGGTATTTATCATAAAAGCCGGCTCATATTAAATAATTAGTTGTGAAGTTAAACGCTACGATAAAAGGATTGATAACGGGGCTGCTGATGGTGGCTGTGGCAGTTGTTTTTTACTTTAATAAGATCGACGAAAACTCCCCGTTAAATTATCTGGGCTATGTTATCTACGGACTGGGTATTGTCTGGAGCATCACATCTTTTGCAAAACATACCCGATCTACCCAGTTTAAAGATCTGTTTCAGCAGGGATTTCGTTGCGTACTGGCTGCCACATTGGTTTTGGCGCTATACACGTTCATCTATTTTAAGTTGAACGAAAAAGAGATTGAAGCAGTGGTACAGCAGGCCAAGCAGGAGCGCCTCAGGACTGCTAAAGACCGTACTCCTGCTGAAATCGAAACAGAAGCCCAGCAAACCCGGAAATATTATATTCCCTTTCAGTTGTCTATTTTAGTTTTTTCTAATTTATTTACAGGTGTTATTGTTACAATGGCAACCTCCGGCGCTTTATATTTGCGCAACAAAAATGCGTAATGGATATTTCAGTTGTTATACCGCTTTTAAATGAGGAAGAATCTTTGCCCGAACTGGCCGAATGGATCGCCCGTGTCATGCGCGATAACAACTTTAGCTATGAAGTGATTTTTGTAGACGATGGAAGTACCGACCATTCCTGGAATGTGATCCAGGAGTTGCGCGCTCAAAACGATAATATCAAAGGAATTAAATTTCAGCGCAACTATGGTAAATCTGCTGCCTTAAACGAAGCCTTCCGGGCTTCGCAGGGCGATGTGGTAATAACCATGGATGCCGATTTGCAGGACAGCCCGGATGAAATTCCCGAATTGAGAAGGATGATCGTGGAGGATAAATACGACCTGGTGAGCGGCTGGAAAAAAGTTCGTTATGATAACACCCTAACCAAAAATATTCCTTCCAAATTTTTTAATGCTGTAACCAGCAAGGTTTCCAAGATAAAGCTGCATGATTTTAACTGCGGCCTTAAATCATATAATAAAAAAGTAGTCAAGAGTATTGAAGTGTATGGCGAAATGCATCGTTATATACCGGTGATAGCCAAATGGGCTGGCTTTAGAAGGATCGGCGAAAAAGTGGTGGAGCACCGCAAGCGTAAATATGGTGTTACCAAATTTGGCTGGGATCGCTTCATTAATGGTTTTCTTGATCTGATGTCGATTACTTTCGTGGGCAAATTCTCTAAAAAGCCGATGCACTTTTTTGGTTTATGGGGAATGATCTTCTTTTTGATAGGTTTTCTGACTTCACTGTTTTTGATAGTATCTAAGATCATAAATTTCGAATATGCCATCACTAACCGTCCAACTTTTTATATAGCCCTAACTACTATTATTATAGGGATGCAATTATTCCTGGCAGGTTTTCTGAGCGAATTAATATCCCGTAACGCTGCAGGCAGAAATGCTTACCTGGTGGAAGAAAAAGCCGGGTTAAGCTAAACATTAGCAAGATGTAAGGGCTCTTTTTTGGGGCCAGGTTTACCGCAATGACGCAACCGCGCAAAGTGAAACAGGCTATGTTGTTGTCTGCAAGGCACTGGGCATGTGATTCCCTGGCGCCGGGCTGGTTTTACGGCGATCGAATTTTTAAAGAATGTAATACATCCCCTGGAAGTGTTATTTCTTATTCCGTTAAAATAGTATAACTTTAAAGGTAATCTTAATGCAATAAACATTGTCCTTCATGAATATCTTTAAACCTGCACTTTTAGGCTTCCTGTTATTTTGTAGCCATATGGCATCCGCCCAATTAAGGGCTAAAGAGGGGAAAGGCTATTTTAATATTACCAACGTTGCTGAGCCTCAATATCTTCAATCTGTCGATTCGTCTGAGCTGGCTTTTGGCGATGCTTATATAAAGAACCTGGGC
>JBCNOR010000242.1:0-7458 GCA_039593785.1 Niabella sp.
AAGATGTGGACTCTGGCAACTTACCAACAGTTTCCTGGCTGGCAGCCCCCCAGGCTTTCTCTGACCATACCAGTTCTCCATTGTACGGCACCTGGTATGTATCGGAAGCATTGAACATACTGACTAAAAATCCGGAGGTTTGGAAGAAAACCATTTTCATTTTAAACTATGATGAGAACGACGGTTATTATGACCATCTTCCGCCTTTTGTGGTGCCTGACCCCAAAGATCCTGCAAAAGGTAAAGTATCGCCGGGAATTGATACCACCCCTGATTTCGATAACACCAGGAACTGGCCGATAGGGCTGGGTTACCGGGTTCCAATGATCATTGCTTCTCCCTGGAGTAAGGGTGGCTTTATCAATTCCCAGATACATGATCACACTTCCACCCTGATGTTCCTGGAAAAGTTTTTACAGAAAAAGACAGGAAAACCTATCCTCTCGCCAAACATCAGCAGCTGGCGCAGAACAGTATGCGGCGACCTTACATCTGTATTCAGACCATATAATGGAGAGCGATACCCCCTCCCTGATTTTCTAAAGAAAACGCAGGTGATTGATAGTATACAAAATGCCAAGAACAAACCGGCGCAGATGATACCCCGGCCTTTGTCTGAAAAAGAGATTCAATGGATCAACCAGAATCAGTCTTTTTCAGGCCAGGGTTCTAACTGGATGGCAGAACAGGAAAAAGGCACAAGGCCTGCCTGCGCGCTACCCTATGTACTTTATGCCGACTGCCATATTGATAAGACAAAGAAAACGGTTGAATTGAAATTTGAGGCAGGTGCAAACGATCAGCAAGTTGGAGCACCATTTAATGTATACACACCGTCGTCTTACAAAAAAGAAAACGGAAGGACCTGGTTTTATACAGTAAAAGGAGGAGATCTGTTAACAGATAGCCTGCTGTTGAATCATTTTGAAAAGGAGGTTTATGATCTGTGCATTGATGGCGCTAATGGTTTCTTCAGGCATTACAGGGGAGATGCACAAGATCCCGACCTGGATGTGACCTGTAAGTATGAAACAGCCAAAAGCCTGGTCAACCGTTACACAGGGAATATCATACTTGAAATTTCCAACCATAGCAAAACGCCGGTTACACTTTCTTTAACCGATAATGCTTATGGCAGAGCGCTGCAGGCTTTTACAATAGATGCCGGTGCCAATAAACCGATAAAAATAGATCTGAAAAAAAGCAGCGGCTGGTACGACTTTACCCTTGCAGTTAAAGGCAATAAAGTATTTAAAAAACAATATGCCGGGCATGTGGAAACCGGCGAAATATCGATCACCGATCCTTTTATGGGAGGGTTATTGAGCTAGCTTATTTGCGTTCGTACTTCCAGTTTCTGCCTTTTCCTTCGGCAATCCACTCTATTGCAGATGCTATGCGTTTATCGCGTGTAGCATCTGTTTTAGCTTCTGTAATCCATTGAATATATTCTTTGCGATGCGAGGGCGCGAATTTCTCAAAAACAGCTTTCGCTGTCTTGTTCTTAGCCAAAGCTTTGGCCAATGATTCCGGTACAGGTAACTCCGTTGATTTTTTCGCTGGCGCGCGCTTCAGCGTAACGCCTGCATCTACCAATGCAATAGCTTCTTTAACTGCAGCCAGCAGGTCCATATTTTTCGGCAGGTCTTTTACCGATTTAATATTTGCTATACGGCCAAACTCAGAAGCCCGGTCGTCCACTTCTGCCAGGTAAGGTTGTAAAGATTTGATCTGCGCACCCAGCCAGAAACCCAGGGCACAATGTTGTTTAAAGGCGGCAAGGCTGCATAACATTTTTCCCTTGTAGTCAAAAGAAGGAACACCCCATTTAATGGACTCTGTAATATCGGGTGATGCCTTATGCACCATAGTTCTGAAATGCTCCAATATAGGTTTTGCGAAGTCAGCAGCTTTTGCAATATAAGCATCTACTTTGGGATCAAATGTTGGCATGTTATCAAATTAAAAAAGCAGGCCATACAGCCTGCTATAAAATTAGGATTAAATATTATATGCTTAATTACCGCTACCGAAAAGATTACCTACAGCGCCTTCCAGCATAGGGAATTTTTCCACCACATAGCTTTTAATGGCTTCCAAAGCTTTAGCTGCCTGTTCGTCGGTTAAACCGGCTTCTGCTTTTAACTTTTCTACTAATTCGTTCATTGTAAATTTATTTAGAATTTAAAATCTGATATTTAATTAAGCGGCTTTTACCAACCCCATTTTACTTTTGCTAAACTTACGTTCAGCATAGTCCCTGGTAAGCGTGAATGTTTTTTCAGAAGAAGAAGGAAGCTCATACATAGCGTCCGTGAGAATGCTCTCGCAAATACTTCTTAATCCTCTAGCCCCAAGCTTATATTCCACGGCTTTCTGAACCATGAAATCATACACTTCATTTTCAACCTTTAACTCGATGCCTTCCAGTTCAAACAGTTTCTTATACTGCTTCATTAAAGCATTCTTGGGTTCGGTAAGGATATCTCTAAGCGTATCCGGGTCCAAAGGCTCCAGGTGGGTCACCACCGGCAACCTGCCCAGGAGCTCGGGTATCAATCCAAAGGTTTTCAGATCCTGCGAATTCACAAATTTCAACAGGTTCTTTTTCATGTCTTCCTGCTGGGCTTTATCTACATTAAAACCGATGGTATTGGTTTGAACCCTGCGACCGATTATCTTATCTACTCCATCAAAAGCGCCACCACAAATAAATAAGATATTGTGTGTGTTTACTTTGATTAACTTTTGATCAGGATGTTTACGACCTCCCTGCGGCGGCACCAACACATCAGTTCCTTCCAGCAGTTTCAATAATCCCTGCTGAACGCCTTCCCCGCTCACATCACGGGTAATGCTTGGGTTATCGCTTTTGCGGGCTACCTTATCTATTTCATCGATATACACAATGCCGCGCTCGGCTGCTTCCACATCATAATTACAAACCTGCAACAGGCGTGTAAGAATACTTTCCACATCCTCACCCACGTAGCCGGCTTCTGTGAATACGGTAGCATCCACTATTGCAAAGGGCACATTTAATACTTTAGCAATACTGCGTGCCAGCAATGTTTTGCCGGTACCCGTCTCTCCCACCATTACAATATTACTTTTTTCGATCTCCACTTCGTTATGCGGATCGATATCCCTTCCTGACCTTTGTTTCAGTCTTTTAAAATGATTATATACAGCAACAGCCAGCACTTTCTTGGCATCATCCTGTCCTATTACATATTCATCTAAAAAGGTTTTGATCTCCATCGGTTTTTTCACGTTCAGCGAAAAACCCTGGGTTTGAGGATTTTCTTTAAGATGTAATTCCTGGTCTATTATTTCCTGGGCATGCTCTACACAATTCTCGCAGATATGACCATCCTGGCCGGCGATCAGTATTTCTACTTCATCGCGGCTACGGCCACAAAACGAACAGTGTAAAACAGAACCCGATATTTTTTCCTTCATATATTTACAAAGTTAAAAAAACCACCTGTAACAAGTGGCTTTTTTAAAAAGTATTCATTAGGTGAAGATTTACCGGTAAAACTTACTAACTTATTAAAGGTTAATATGTTAAAAAAGGCAAACCTTCTGATAGCTGTTATAAAACCTATAATTTTTCTACTATTTTATCTGCGATACCGTATTTGATCGCTTCTTCTGCATCCATCCAGTAATCACGGTCGAAGTCGCGCATGATCTCATCGATGGTTTTACCACAGTTGTCCGCTAAGATCTTGGCACCGATATGTTTAACCCGCTGTGTTTGTTTAGCTTGGATTTCCAGATCAGAACTTACGCCGCGGATATAGCCACCCAGCGAAGGCTGGTGTATCATTACTTCACCGTGCGGATAAATGTAACGGTTTCCTTTTTCTCCCCCACTGAGCAGTATGCTACCCATTGAAGCCGCCAGTCCCATACAAATGGTATGTACCGGGCTGGAGATCATTTTCATGGTGTCATAAATAACCATACCACTGGTTACCACACCACCGGGGCTGTTGATGTAAAAATTGATGGGTGTGCCGGGCTTATCAGCTTCCAGCAATAATAGCTTTGTTGTTACCTCACGCGCACTTTTATCGTCCACTACACCCCATAAGTACACCGCTCTTTTATCAAAGAACATTTGCTCCAGGCGCTTGTTCAGCATCATCAGGTCATCGCGCTTATCCTGTGGTTCTTTCGGCTCTTCTTCCTCGCCCTCATCATCATTTACTATGGGGCGTGCCCATTTATTGTTATATATATTTGAAAAGTTCATGGTATAGTCTATTTCTTTTTATTAAGTAATAATACTTCATCGATCAAACCGTATTCTTTGGCTTCAGGAGCGGTCATCCATTTATCGCGTTCAAAATCTCTTTCGATCTGCTCAATGGGTTTGCCGGTGTGATCGTTTACGATTTCGTACAGCTCATTTTTAAGTTTACGGATTTCGTTCACAGTGATCTCGATATCGCTTGCCTGTCCGCCAATGGCGCCGCTGGGCTGGTGCATCATAATACGTGAATGCTTTAAAGCAGCGCGTTTACCTTGCGTACCCGCACCCAATAAAACGCAGGCCATAGAAGCCGCCATACCGATACAAATGGTAGCAACATCAGGAGATACATATTGCATCGTATCATAAACACCTAATCCTGCATAAACACTACCGCCCGGGCTGTTAATATACATATTGATATCACGTACGCGGTCGGTACTGTCCAGGAATAATAACTGGGCGGTGATGATATTAGCTACCTCATCGGTTACAGGATAGCCCAGGAATATAATACGATCCATCATTAAACGGCTATACACATCCATAACGGCCACATTCATCGGACGCTCTTCTATAATATTAGGCGTAAGCGCTGTAACCAGGTGATTACCGTAGCTGTGCAGGGTATTACTTGAAATCCCCTTGTGCTTTACGGCGTATTTTTCAAATTCTGAATTAAAGGTCATAAGTCTCTAAATTGATTATTAGTAAACGTACAGAAAATTTTCCATTCGGTTTAAACCCTAAGAATGAAAAATGTACAAATGGATGCGATCAAATATCTATCCATTTACAAAAACACAAAAAACTGTGACATGTTGACTGAAAGCCCGGTATTTTATTAGCCAATTGGGCAGTGGTTCTTCAAAACACGCGGTCAGGCTTCGGGTAACATGATCTGTATATTTTGAGGCTGAATGATTGCCGTTATTTTGTCCACTTTACCAATGTACTCTCCGTCTACCTGGAAATGCGCACGGTGTTTGGCCCGTATGTTTACAGACCGGGTTTGATGTATCTCCATGTTTTTATTATCAAAACCCAGGGATAGCATGATCTTTAAAAATCCCCATAAGGTAAGGCGCTTTACGATTACAATTTCAAATAAGCCGTCGTCAATTTCCCCCTCCGGGTTAATGACAGCGCCGGTGCCGTACTTCCCGGCATTGGCAATCACTACCATGATGGCTTTCCGGCAAAAACTTTTGTCCTCCTTTTTTATGGTTACTTCCAGGGCCTGTCTCCGTACTATAGTCTTCCAGGCTACTTTAAGATAGCCAATCTTTCCCCGGGTATCCCCTTCCTCGAAGTTTTTGATCAGCTGCGCGTTAATGCCTACATCACTTAAATGCAGGCACAGGTGTTCGTCATTAAGAAGAATGGTATCCATCGCTGTTTGCCGCCCTCCGTCTATTATTTGCAGCGCATCCTTCAGATTGGTGGGTATCATCAACTCTTTTGCCATTCCATTAGCCGAGCCGGCCGGAACAATGCCCAGGATCATTGAAGTGCCTTTTATTGACTTTGCAACCAGCGAAATGGTACCATCTCCACCAACTGCCACTACCTTATTTGCTTTGGCATCTTTTATGTACTGGTCAAGCGAATCGCAATCAACGGGATCGGGAAGATGATAAAAGGCGGGCACCGCATCTTTTCCTTTAAAATAAGACTCAATATCGGCCTGCCAGTCTTTATTGTTCTCGCCCGAGGTTTTATTAATTACGAATAAGATTTTGTCCGGCATAAAATATCAGTAAGTGTTTAAAAAAGCTCTTAATAAAAAACTGCATCTCATCAAAAAGCCGCACCTGAAGGTTTACGAAGGCTTTGGCAACAATACCCATTGTACATTAATGGGTCATGCGTTAACACAATCGGCTTCACCACGTGAAATTTACAAGAACGGCTTTTTTCACAATACCCTTGCGCTGCTCAAAACATTTATGATAAAAACAATGCCAGACGCCTGGATCCAGGTAAAATGGCAAGGAAAAATATGGGAAACCCACACTGAAGCAGATGGATTTTTTGTTATTGATTTGCCAAACGACAAACCCCTGGAGCCGGGCGACTATACAGTGGAAGTGGCACTAATAAGTAAAAACGACCAGAAGTTGCTGGATACGGCCACTTCTCATATTGTAATACCAGAAGCCAACCAGTTTGCTTTTATTTCAGATATAGATGACACCTTTTTGATATCCCACTCAGAGTCGATTTTGAGGCGCCTGAAATTATTGCTGACCCGCAATGCCTTAAGTCGTAAACCGTTTGATGGTGTGGTAAAACACTACCAGGCCCTGCAATTGGCACAAACAACCGCCGACAGGCCCAACCCCTTTTTTTACGTGAGCAGCAGTGAATGGAATTTATATGATTTTATTAAAAAGTTTATTGAAAAAAATGAATTGCCTGACGGTATTTGCCTGCTGAATCAAATCCAGAATTTGTCCAATGTTCTTAAAAGCGGGCAAAAAAATCACGCCAGTAAATTCGCCCGTATTGTAAGAATTCTGGACGCATACCCTACGCAACGTTTTATTTTATTGGGAGATGATTCTCAACATGATCCTTATATATATAGCTCATTGGTAAAAAACTTCCCGGAGCTTATTTCCGGTGTGTACATACGGTGTGTAGGCAAACAAAGAAAGCAGGCAGTAGCAGCAGAGCTGGATCAGATCTCAGGCAGGGATATACCTGTTTGCTATTTTTTACACAGCAGCGAAGCTTTGAAACACTCTGAAAGCATTGGCCTGACCTATATGAAAAAAGGCGCTTAAAAGCGCCTTTCGTTTATTATTTTGGTATTTCCTGTTAATGGTGAGCGTGTTGATGCTCGCTTACCATTTTAGAGAAATCTTCAGCGCTGATTTGCTGTGCTACAGGCTTGATCTGTGTTTCAGCCCATTCAAACACTTTCTGAGACTGGATACGATTATAAGCATCTTCTACATACTTACGATCTTTCATCATCCTGTCGATATAATCGTTAACCCAGGGCTGTTCTGTATCGTTTGGCATCATACCGCCCATATAGCTGAATAATTGCGCCTGCGCAAAAGCCCTTAATTCATCCTGTTTTACATCGATCTTCTGATCTTTCACTATTTTTTCAGAGATCAGGGTCCATTTCAACTGGTTAAGGAAACCAGGCATCTCCTGGTCAATCTGCTCTTCTGATTTAG
>JBCNOR010000243.1:0-7449 GCA_039593785.1 Niabella sp.
GTTCAGAAACCCGGGATCTATGCAGTTCACCTGGGGCTTAGTTCGGCAACAGGTAGTTCCACCTGGACCTATACCATAAAAAAAGAAAATAAGGCAAAAGATATCGGGTATTTTGTACTCAACCTGGGCAGCTGCGGTGAGAGTAGCCCCACCATCAGCAATATTATTGCGGCAAAGGTAAACGGGGTAGACTGGATGGAAAAGATTACCGCTTCAAACGGTAATACGCAATGTAACATTGGGTCTGATAACTTTGTAAAATTTGACAACCTGCCCGCCGCCGAAGAATACACGATAGCGTTTACGCTGGATTCAATATATGCACAGACACCTGCCTTAGGTTGGATAAAAGCAGGCACCACCTGCTCCCCGATGGAGATCCAGGGCCCCGGTTGCAGAGGTTACCGGTTGACAACATCACTTAATGCAGATTCCTCCCTCGCGGGGAAACCCTATAACGAATTAAACAGCTATGCAAGAATTTCAGGCTTTGACTATACCGAACATCCTCATTGCAGCGGGGGATATGGTGGTCATAGGGATGGGATACATTTTGCAGCAGAGAAGGATGATTTCCTGGATAAATATGTCTTCCGCTTTAATATTCATATCGATCCTGTGATCGATGGAGACCGTTGCAGCTCCGGTACGGTTGATCGCCAGCGAAATGAGCTGAAGTCTGCTACCAATAATACTGAATGGGCGAAAGTACAGGGCAACTGGGACGAATGGCAGATACTGGAATGGAAGTTTAAACTGCCTGCTGGTTTTCAGCCTACATCCAGCTTTTGTCATATTCATCAGCTAAAAGCCCAGGACGGGCCTAATAACGGGAGCGCGGTTATTACGATTACACCAAGGGCCAACAGCAACGGATCCAATAAGCGTATGCAGATTATTCATTCTGTTGATGGTGCCAAAACAGGTAAAGGAACTATTGTTGATAATATTCCCCTCGCCGATTTTGAGAACGAATGGGTAAGCGTGCGTGAAGAAATGCATTACGCGCACAACGGCTACTACTCCTGCAAGATCGTAAGACTGCGTGATGGCAAGGTGCTCATCGATTTCAGGGATACCAATATTGACATGTGGCGAACAGGAAGTTCTTATATCCGCAGCAAGTTCGGGATATACAGGAGCCTGGGCGCTGGTCGTTTGAATCAGAATCCTGTAGGTCAAAACCCGCTGCTAAAAAATGAATCGATGTCGTTAAGTGATTTGAGGGTATATGAAAAAAATCCCAACCCTAACCCGGGGACAACGCACTAGCTTTAAATAATAAAATGTATCAAATGATCAGGTATTTTTTCGTAGTACTGTGTTTGAGCTTTATCGGGCCTTTATGGGCCGCTCCCGTAATAGTAGCCTCCATAGAAGAGCTGCAAAAAGCAATTAATAAAGCGGCGCCCGGAACAACTATCATACTGAAAGATGGAGTGTATCAAACAGAAGCCGATATAACAGTGAGTTGTTCGGGAACAAAGAAGCAGCCTGTTCTAATACAGGCCCAAACTATCGGTGGTGCCGTTCTTGCCGGAAAAGGTGGGATCAATTTAATAAGTCCTGCATCCTACGTAATCATTAAAGGTTTTACATTTAAACATGCGGCTTCGCATGCCAGATCAGCTGCCGGAACCAGCTTTTGCCGGTGGACACAAAATATTTTTGAAACACCTGGGAAAGGAGAGTACCTTACTATTGCAGGTAATGATCATGAAATAGATTACAACACTTTTCAGCATAAAAAAGAAATGGGGCGTATACTGGCGATAAGAGGCGAGGGAAGCCAGATCGCCCAGCGCCTGCATATTCATCATAATTATTTTTATGATTTCCCCGACCAGGGAGGCGCCAATGGAGCCGAAACTTTACAGTTCGGCTTAAGCGGCCTAAGCTTGTCTACCAGCAATAGTATTGTGGAGTATAATCTTTTTGAAAAATGTCATGGCGAAAACGAGCTGATTTCTGTAAAGGCTTCAGGCGTTACCCTTCGGTATAATACTATACGCGATTGTCCTGCACAATTCACGCTGAGACATGGCAATCGTTGTGATGTATACGGCAATTTTTTCTTTAATACACCAGGCCTGAGGATTTATGGAGATGATCATCATATTTTCAGCAACTACTTCGAAAATTGCAGCCAGGCTATCACCATTGGTAACGGAGGCGCTGAAGTAGCAGATGGTGCGCCACTTACTTCTCATGATCGTCCCGATCGCGTTTTAATTGTCTTTAATACATTAGTGGGCAATAAAAAAAATATCCTGCTGCAGGCAAGGCAAAACGGTTTAGGCGCTACGTTCATTACCATTGCTGATAATATTATCCAGGGAGGTGCGGAAGCGGCTGTACTTTCGGGACCATTAAAAGAAAGTGTCTGGAAAAATAACTGGCTGTACGAGGTAACTGGTCCCGGCGATATTCCTGCAGGCGGATACCAGTTGAAAGATGCTCAGCTGTTTAAAGATAGTAAGGGTATTTACCGGCTTGGCGCCAGGAGCCCCGCAATAGGAACGGCTGATGCAGGTTTTAAGATAGTTAATGTGGATATGGATGCGCAGCCAAGAGCAGGTAAATGGGATGTTGGGGCCGATCAATACCTGAACGGGAAAGGGATAGCACAGGTACTTCAAACTGGTCAGGCCGGTGCTACCGTAAATCAATAGGTGAGTTGTATTGAGCAGGGTGAATGATAATCAGCAATATTCGATTTAATAAAATGTAAACAATAGCGATGAAGCAATTCTATTTGATACTTATGTCAGCATTGATCTTTTCGGTTTCAATGCAGGCGCAAACAACGGATAAAGACACACGCATGGAGTGGTGGCGGGCAGCGCGTTTTGGCATGTTCATTCATTGGGGCGTATATGCCCAATGGGGCGGTGTTTATCATGGGCATCGGCAGGCAAGGGGTGGGGCCGAGTGGATCATGAATCGCTCGAAAATTCCGGTGACGGAATACCAGGAGCGTGCCAAATCATTTAACCCCGTAAATTATAATCCTGATGCTATTGTAAAAATGGCGAAGGATGCTGGCATGAAGTATATCATTATTACTTCCAAACATCATGACGGCTTCGCGCTATTTAAATCTGACGCCAGCAAATGGAACGTGGTGGATGCCACTAAATACGGGAAGGATTTATTAAAACCGCTCGCAGAAGCCTGCAGGAAATATGGCATGAAACTGGGCTTTTATTATTCCCAGGCGCAGGACTGGAATAACCCCGGTGGTTCCGTAGCACGCAAGGAAATGCGGGAGGGCTGGCCTAACCCGGACTCTGCAAAAATAGATGCGTATACAGCAGCACACAAAGGCCATTGGGATCCGTTGCAGGAAACCAAAACCTTTGATGAATATATTGATGGAGTAGCGGTTCCGCAGGTAAAGGAAATTTTGACGAACTACGGAGATATTGCTGTTTTGTGGTGGGATACACCGACCAACATGACCGATGCAGCAGCATTGAAATTCCAGGAAGTGCTGAAGCTGCAACCCGGCATCATTACTAACGACAGGTTGAAACGCCCTAATTTTCCGGGAGATACTAAAACACCTGAGCAAAAAATACCTACACAGGCAGAACTGGATGGACAGGATTGGGAAACCTGCATGACGATGAATGGTAGTTGGGGATATAAAAGCTGGGATCATAATTGGAAGTCAACAGAATCACTGATCCGGAACCTTGTAGATATTGCTTCAAAAGGGGGCAACTACTTATTGAATATCGGTCCTAAAGAAGATGGCTCTGTACCAGGTGAAAGCATTGAACGCTTAGCGCAGATTGGTAGCTGGATGAAAGTAAACGGTAATGCCATTTATGCAACCAAAGCCAGTCCGCTACAGGATTTGGACTGGGGACGCTGTACCATGAAAGCGATGGGCAAAAATACGAAGCTGAATCTTTTTGTATTCAACTGGCCTGCCA
This sequence comes from Niabella sp., assembly GCA_039593785.1. Lineage (GTDB taxonomy): Bacteria > Bacteroidota > Bacteroidia > Chitinophagales > Chitinophagaceae > Niabella. Next base: position 3,942 of record JBCNOR010000243.1, read on the forward strand.
ATGGAAAGCTGGTTGTACCGGCAATTGCCAATAAAGTTATCGAGGCCAGGCTCATCGCAACCGGGAAAAAGCTTGCCGCAAAAAATGAAAATGGAAACATCGTTATAGCGTTGCCATCAGCAGCGCCTGATAAAATTGCTTCATTAATACAGCTTACCGTCACGGGTGAAGTAGCTAATGTAAATATCAAGGGAACCCAAAAAATGAAAACCGGTGAGCTCGACTAAGAGCATTCTATAATATGAAAAAGCTGACTCTTCTGGTCTTGTTTGCCGGTATAGCTTCCGTTGTTTACGCTGAAGATGTACTCATTACCCGTTTTGGAGCGAAGCCGGATGGTCATACTATGAATACCGTCGCCATTCAAAAAGCAATCGATTATTGCTACGGTAAAGGTGGTGGCCGCGTGATATTTCCTAAAGGTGATTTTCTTACGGGTACCCTGGAGTTCAGGGATAATATAAAATTGCATTTTGAAAAAGACGCCCGTTTATTGGGAAGCACCAATGTTGAGGACTACCGCAACGTGGATCCTTTTACAGAAGGATTAGGTATAGACGTAGGCTGGGCATTACTGGTAGCTGTAGACCGGAAAAATATCGGGATTGAAGGTCCTGGCGTTATTGACGGACAGGGATCTGCTTTAAAGGCTGCCCATATTCTAAAAGATACAAGACCCGAGGGGCAGCGTTGGGGGCGGAGGCCTTTTTTACTACGCGTTGTCCGGTGCGATAATGTGACCATTAAAGATATCAGCCTGAACTATGCCGGTGCCTGGACATCGCATTATTTCCAGTCAAGGAATATTGTAATTCAGAATGTAAAGATCCGCAGTGTAGGGGTAGCTCACAATGATGGTATTGGTATTGATGGCTGCCAGGAAGTTGCTATCAGTAATTGTGATGTGATAAGCGGAGATGACGCGCTTGTGTTTAAAACCACCTCCAGTAAAATGGCCTGTAAGAATATTACGGTAACAAATATGCGGCTTAAAAGTAACCAGGCAGGCATAAAGATGGGAACGGAGTCAATGGCGGATTTTGAAAATATTGATATCAAAAACTGTTATATCTACGATACAAAAAATGGCGGCATTAAATTATTATCGGTGGATGGCGCCCGGATAAAAAATGTAACCATTGCTGATATTAAAATGGATGATGTTCGCACGCCTATACTGTTACGGCTGGGTTCCCGTTTAAACGTGTTTCGAAAAGGCCAGGATCAACAACAACCTACCGGTTATTTTGAAAACGTGGTATTGAAAAATATTAAGGCAGTATCGGTAGATAGCACACAATTGAAATCAGCAACAGGTATCTTAATAACAGGTGTGCCAGACCATAAGCTGTCAGGTGTAACACTGGAGCATATTTTAATAGAATTACCCGGAGGCGGTGCGGCCGAAGAAATAAATGCAACTGTTCCTGAGGCTATTGACCAATACCCCGAAGTGAAAGCTTTTGGCCGGGTAATTCCCGCTTATGGCCTTTGGGCAAGACATGTAAAAGATATTAAGATAAAAGGATTGCAGTTCCGGCTAAGAAGCAACGATCTGAGGCCCGCCTTGTTTTTGCAGGATGCCACCAATATGCTGGTTAGGGATGTCGTAATTCCGGCCACAGAAAATGCGGCTTCAACAGTACAGGTAAAGCAGTCTGCCAATATTAATTTGCAGGGATGGAAGGTTTACGGGAATATAAGGTCATTGATAGTGACCGATGCAGCCAGCAGGTCACAAATTCATCTTGAAAAAAATAAGTTAACCCGTGGACAAAACCTGTTTCAGTAATGAATAATCCCATTTGCCGTATGTATAAAATATTTGCAGTTATAGTTAGTATAAGTGCCTGGCCGGGCAGTGCAATTGCGCAACATACTGCTGCAGCACAAAGTAAATGGATCAAACAGGTTGGAACAGGAACGCTGGAATATACTCATACGGCTAAGGGCGACCGGATTATAGATTTTTCTTACGCAGGCTACAAAGGAGGCGGCGTAAGAATTCCCGCAATACCTTCCCGGGTAACTATTTATCCCGTGGCCGGAGATAACACTGCCCATATTCAGCGTGTTATAGATTCAGTATCGCAAATGCCTTTACAGGATGGTTTCAGGGGGGCTATAGTACTGGCGCCGGGAAGTTATTCCTGCTCGCAAACTATACGGCTGGCCGGTAATGGTATCGTGTTGAGAGGATCAGGTGAAGCTTCGAAAATTATTATGACGGGTGCACCTCATGTTTGTTTTTCAATAGGCGAAGATGTAAAAACTGAACGGGTAGGAAAAGCTGCATTCATTACAGATACCTATGTACCCTCGGGAGCTCATCAGTTCACAGTAACGGATGGCGGGGATTTTTCAGCAGGAGATGAGATTGCCATCAGCAAACCAGTAACCGGTTCATGGGTGCGTTTTATGGGAATGGACGCTTTGGTACGTGATGGTAAGAAACAGACCTGGATAACGGGGGAGTTGGTTACAGAGCGCACCATTCAGGCTGTAAAAAATAATGTTATTACAATAACGGTACCTTTAACCGATAGTTATGACGCTGGTTTTACGGCGCCCGGAACAACGGTGCAAAAAATAAGACGAACAGGCGAGATACAAAATGTAGGCCTGGAAAATCTCTCTATTATTGCCCCGGAGCAATCGGTAACTATCAGCCAACCACATCATTCGGCAATAAGAGTAAAGGGAGTAGCAGATGGATGGCTCTGCAATCTTTCCATCAGTAACACGGTTAACAGCATTGCTGTTTCCGGCAGGAGAATTACGGTGGATAATATCAATATACAGCATGCTGCTTCTACTATAGGAGCAGCCAAGCCAGCTGATCTGAGTGCCAATGGCGGACAACTGTTGTTTAACAAATGCACTATCCGGGGTGACAATGTTTTTTTTCTGGCTACCGGGGCAAAAGTAAACGGACCTAATGTGTTGCTGAACTGTACCTTCAGCGGTAATGGCTGGATACAGCCTCATCAACGATGGGCAACCGGCTTATTGATTGACGGATGTAAGGTGCCCGACGGTGGTATTGATTTCATGAATCGTGGTGAAATGGGCTCCGGCCATGGCTGGTCTGTAGGTTGGGCAGTTGCCTGGAACTGCGTAGCCAGGTCTTATTTAAATCAACAACCGCCTGGAGCTTTTAACTGGGTCATCGGTTCTTCCGGAGAACAACAGCAGAAGGCAATGCCTTTTGATAAAGAGCCGTTTTTACCCGAAGGGGTTTACGATTCTCATAATAAACCAGTGGTACCGCTTAGCCTTTACCTGCAGCAGTTAAAGCAGAGGCTGGGAGCCGGAGCTTTAGAGAATATTGGTTATTAGGAACTTCGATAGAGGTTGAACGTTAAAATAAAAAAATGAATACTATATTTGATAAACGGTTGGTGCCAAAGTCTTGCGAATGAAGAAAAAAGTCCTTGAATGGGTGGTTGATGTGGCTGAAAATGATTCTCATGAATCGTTTGAGCAGCTATATGCCTATTTTTCTTCA
>JBCNOR010000244.1:0-7447 GCA_039593785.1 Niabella sp.
ACCGTCTGATACCCTACATAAGAAAAAACGAGCAGTTCATTTTGTTCCTCAACCTGTATTTTAAAACTGCCGTCTGCACCTGTTACCACCACATTGCCGGTGCTATGCGCCGTTACGGTTACACCCTGCAGCGGCTGCCCGTCTTCGTCTGTAACCTTACCTGAAATAATCACAGGTGCGGCGGCTGCTATTGGTATAGCCTGCGCAGGAGTCCTTGGCCAGATAACAATAGTCCGGTCTTCCATTGAATAGGAAAGCGCTAAATCTGCAGCAATTTTATTCAACACGTCACGCAAAGGGGCATTCTTAAAATTCAGGCTAAGCAAACGATTGGTGTTGACCCGTGTAGTTGATACAAGCACACCATACCCTGTCTGGCTTCTTATTTCACTGATTACCCTGCTTAAACTAACGTTACGGCCCGACAGCGTTAGTGATTGCCCGTGAGAGGCAGCACTTACTTCCATAAATGTGATGATTAATAAAACAGTTGTCAGCTTCATGATCCGTAGCAGTTTTTTAATGCCATACCATGGCACGCAAAATTGTTGTACAATTTTTTTATACATTTGAAAAGTCTGTTAATGACTCCGGTGTTGCTGTTTTAACGGATACAGCACAGGAGCCTGTTGAAAAATTGGTTTCCGCAACAGATGGTAAAGGGCTTCGATGGCCGTCGAAGTCCTTTATTTGTGTAATGTTACAACACCCGTTTCGGGTGCCCGCACTCAATCGTTTTTTTCATTTTTTAGTTGGTTTAAATAATCAATATGGCGAAGTTGCTAAACCGGCATGGCAGCCGGCTCAACGTTTTTTTGCTACAATAACACTCTTATCCTTTACGCTGAAAGTCACTACACCTGTACGCTCCAGCGATTTTAGCACTGTAGATATATTTTCAAATCGGCTCACGCTCCCGTAAAAAGTTTCCTTTTTTAACGCAGGGTCTTCAAACTGAACCGTTATATTATACCACCTGGCAATCTTTGTCATTACCGCTTGCAGGTCTTCATTATCAAAAACGAAGAACCCGTTTTTCCAGGCAACCGCATCTTCCGCCTGCACCGTTTTTACCTCTATTTTACCTGAGCTAAGTGCTGCCTGCTGTCCCGGTTTTATCACTTTCTCCCTGCCGTTGCCCTTCACTTTCACGCTGCCTTCCAACAGGGTTGTTTTAATGCTTGCATCTGTTGAGTAACCGCTGATATTAAAATGAGTCCCCAGCACTTCTACCTGCTGAGCGCCTGTTGTTACAATAAAGGGATGCGCTTTGTCTTTGAATATTTCAAAATAAGCCTCTCCCTCAAGGCTGAGCTGGCGCCTGCCATTGCCGTAAAGGGCAGCATTGTAAGTTAACCGCGAGTCTGCATTCAGCCATACCTTTGATTGATCAGGCAGGGTAACGCAATAGGTTTCTCCTGGAGCCGTACTTAAAGTATTGATTCCTGCGGCCGGGTTATTGCCAGGTTTGATTTCATATACCAGTTGCCCGTCTGCTGTTTTTACAATCCGTATACCTCCTTCTTTAATTACCTGGCCCTTGCTGATATCGGCCAGGCTGATTTTTTGACCATCGGCCAGGGTTAGTGTGGCGCCAATCTTACCAGGTACGATATTGCCAGCCACAGCTACCTGTTTTGCTTCGGTGGAAGCCGGGGTATTTACCGACCTGAACCAGTAAGTGCCCAGTAGCACAATCATAACTGAAGCAGCAACTCCGGCGGCTATGCGGGGCCATAGCTTTACCAGTTTTTTCCCTTTTTGACTTGCCGTCCTGATTTCAAAAACACGATTTAACACCTGCTGCTGTTGGTTGTGGGTAAGTGACGCTTCATCGGTTTGCAGGTAAAAAGCCTCTTCAAGTATACTTTCCAGCTCCCCGCCAAATAGCGGATCATCTACATAATCCCACAGCTCGGCCCCTTCAGTTTCAGACAGATCGTTACCAGACAGATAACGACTCAATAATTCCCGGAGCCTGGAAATATTTTTATTCATTTTAATTAGTTGCAATCATTAATGCCACAAGGGCCTGTATATATTGACACCATTTTTAGAGAACCGGGGTAGTTTAATTTTATATTTTTTTTACGGTGTCAGTTGATATCTTTTAACAGCAAAAAAATAAGTGCCGGATAACCGATCGAATGATTTTTCAGATGTTCGCGGATGCGGGCAAGGGCCTGCTTCATGTGTACATGAACGGTTTTCGGGGATATCTGCATTTTTTCGGCAGCTTCTTCGTATTTTAATCCCTGTTGATGACAAAGTTCATAAGCCAGCTTTTGCTGCGGTGTAAGCGTATTTACTACTTCGGCAACAACTTTCACGATCTCCTGATAATCGATTTGCCTGAGGGTTGTATTATCTGAGTTATCTGCGGCCAGCGCTATATCCCCCTCGGGCCGAATTTGCCGTGACAAGTTGCGTAACACATTAAGGGCATGATTTCGTACCAGCCGGTTCAAATAAGCCCCGAAAACTTCTACCGCAGCCAGTGTTTCCCTGGACTGCCAAAGCTTCAAAAATACATCCTGCACCATGTCAAGGGCCAATTCATCAGAATGTGTCAGTTTTTTTCCAAAGCCAAACACGAATTTCTGGTAATGATTAAACAACACTGTAAAAGCCTGTTTATCACTGGCAGCTATTTGTTCCAGCAACTCTTTTTCACCGGGAAGTGACTTCAGGCTCATTATAACGTTGTTAATTGAAAGATTGGGCAATATGAATGGCAATAATACCTATATTTTTATAAACATACAATGAGAACTCATTTCATTAATGACCAGCAATAAACTGTAGCCTGCGGTGATTTTTTCCTGTACGAGCCGGATAAGGGAAATAAAGATTTGCAAGAAAGCACTTTTAAAACAGGGCCGTAATGGATGCTCTTCCGGTATGAATGGTCCTGGTGGTTCCGGGCTTACGGCCGTCATACTGGAAGTTGAGTTCCAGGTTATTTAAAAGACGCTTGGTTAACTGAAGATTCCATAAAAGGTTGGTGCCCGGCAATAATCCATCCAGCATGATATACCCAACGGTGGTTTGCGCATTATTAGCACCCGCACTATATTTTAATCCGTTATAAGTAAACTTGCCTGTAACCGAGGCGCTTTGCAGTATATTGTATTTCGTTTCGGCGGTAAGTGCATTCGACAAAGAAGTTTCGCCTCCATATATACCTGCATTTTTTTTATGCTCCCGCTTGTAGCCGGTAGTGATACGGAAAGAAGTTCCTTTGATATAAGACAACAGCAACTCCCCGTTATTCCTGTTGATCTCATAATTACGATTATCAAATAGTATATCATCCGTATACAAAGCATTGATACCGGTTAAGGCATTAATGTTTAAAGTAATGGAACCGGAAAGAAAATGCCGGTATTTAAACAACCACTCGTTATTCTGCCGGGTTTCATATCCATAAGTAAGAAAGGCCTTATTATTGTTACGCAGGTTACTCACATCAACACCCCATTTGGTACTTTGCCGGTTAAAAGATAAGGTATTCGCCAAAGTTGTTGTCAGGGTAATCAGGTTAGAATCGGCCAATCCGTACCCAAACGGGTTAAACTCGAAGGCGCCTTCAGCCATCGACTTTTTCGCAACCTGTAAAGAGCTTGTCAGCATCCACTTCGACAAAAAACCGGTAAAGCCTTTTGCCTGGTTGCCCCAAAGCTGGCGGGGTGTTATATTAATGCTATAATTGAGCGTTGTATAGTTGGCCTTTATATATTCATTCGTTGGTGTAAAGATCCGTATAAATTTTGCCTGGTCTGCGAAAGCAGCCAGCTCAAACTCATTCAATTGCTGTATGCCGTCATCGTTATAATCTATCCAGGTATATTGCCCGGTTCCCGGCGGCACTTCCAGGTAAGCATAATCCCGCTTCTGCTCCTGCCCTGATCCTACCTCATATAAAACATTTCCATTTAGAAAGCCATTCCATTCATTCATCTGGTACTCTGCACGGGCCAGCACTGTATTGTCTTCCGTTTGCGCACTTACGTCATCATTATAGACCTTCAATTTCCTGAAAGTAGTATTCAGGTAAAACTGCCGTTTTGCATTGGCCAGCAGCTCGGCCTGCAGGTTCAGGTTGTAGCTTCGGTCCCCCCGTATCAATTCCTTTCCTACCGGGTATTTATCACTTCGCGTGTAAAAATTAATGCCATATCTGTTTCTTTTTTCCGGGCTGGATTTTAAATAGGCTGTATAAGTATCAAAAGAAAAAGAAGTAAAATTGAGTGAGTCATTAAGCGTATTCCTGTTTACATTTTCTTCCAGGGTATAGCGTCCTCCAATGATCCAGTTATCCATCCAGGATAGTTTTTTGCTTATATCTATAATGGGTTTCAGGAAATGTCCCTCGTAGGTATTGGTTTTATAATTGGTTACAACCAACTGGTTATTAAAGACCCAGTTTTTCCAGTTAGTAAACTGGGTGAGGGCATTCTGAAACCCGTTGTAGTCATCGCTGCGGTTGTAGTTGGTAAAGGTATACTGCACCGCATTCCCGTTACCGGCCCGCAATCCCGTGGAAGCTTTAATAATATTTTCCGTAGCGCGTTGTGCCACCAATGGCAAGCCCCAGTCCCTTGTAAACTCTACATCCCTTAGGCGTTCCAGGGGCTGAAACCGCTGCTGTACATATTCATAATCGAGGGTACTTACCAGGCTTAGTTTGTTTTTTTCCCTCAATAGCTGCGCATTGCTTATATTAATTTTTGCAGCATACCCGTTATCATCGTTATCATGGAGAGAGGACAGTGTATTTACATCATATTTGCTGGTAGCCAGTTCCGTTTTTAAAACGGTATTGGCCGTAATATTATAATCGACGCCCAGTGTCAATAATTGTTGCTTGCGGGGTGCTACCAATAAAATCACCGGATCATAATTACCTTGTCTTACCCCATTAACCGGTGCTATATATACAAATACCTTCCCGTTGGCATTGCCATTGTCTGTTATATAATTGCCGCGCCCAAAACCTACATCTGTAAAAGCAAGGTTATATTTCGCAGTTTCAGGGTTAGTAGAATAGCGGTAAAAAGAATCGATGACATTATCAACGGTATCATATACACGCTCGTATAATATCTTACCCGCAGTTAAGGTATCCATTATCACAGATGGCGCATACGCGTTCTGTACACTGTCGCCAATATTAAAAAGAAACTGCTTTTGACGGGCATCCAGTACCTGGTTGATGGAAGAGTTTTTAGCATCGCTGTTATTGAAATACCCGACTTTCAGCTTTACCTTATTATTAAAGTTCACTTCCTGCATGGCATACACATTGGTGTTCAGGAAGTTCCTGTCTGCATATTCAAACTCCACCTGTATACGGCTATCCTTGGTGATCATCCGCCTTGGTGTAAACGTTATTTCTGCTGTATTGTAGTTGATTACATAATCCTGGTCCTCCCCTCTTTGCAGCAATTCCCCGTCAATAAAAACTCTTTCCGTATTAGCCAGTATAATGAAAAAGGTTTCCCCGTTAGCTCCCGAAAGCCGGTAAGGTCCCTGGTTTCCTTCCAGGCCCTGTAAAACATTCCTGGTAAACTTTCCTTTGGCAATAGAACCGCTAACCAGGGTATTCGACTGTGTTCGCTTGGAAATATTATTAACGGTCTGGAAGGATATCCCCTGCAGCCTTTTATAAAACTTCAGGAAATAGCTGCGATCCTCGCGTAAATCCATATCCCCTATATTCAGTTGCCAGTTTTTCTTTTTAAACCGGATATAAACTTCATCAAACTCATTCAATTGCTGGGTATTGCCATCTGGCTGTATAGGCACATTATTATCGGTGATCGCAGCCTGTAATTCTATACTATCTGCCAGCATACCGCTTAGCTGTATGTTCAGGTTTGAATTGAGTACTACATCCTGGTTATTTCCAAACCCAACCTGGCGTCCAAAGCTACCCTGGGCATTGATGGTTCCAAAGTTAAAAAGTTCCTTTTGACGATCGGCTTTGTTGTAAGGCGCTCTTATAGGCGCAGCTGAAAACAATACCAGGCTATCAAAATTCATACGTTGCAGAGATCCGTTTAGCTTAAAAGGGAAAACGCGGTACCTGACCCCAACCACCGAATCCGTCGGCGGCAATTTCCAATACAACACGGCATTGATGTAATCCAATGTGTATTGAAGACTATCTACTCCTTCTATTCTGAAACTACCAGGGATGATACTTAATGTATCCAACCTGGCCCCGGTGCCCGGAATAACGGTGATCTTTTTATATCTTAAGTTATTAGCGGCATTAACGGGAGATTGCCCCCACGCGTCTGCGGTTATTAGAAAATAGATAGCAATTAAAAATATGGTACGGAAAAGACCCAACAGTTATTATTTGTTCCGGCGCAAAAATCGGGTATTAACGTCATAAACTAGCGGGCAAACTCATAACCCCACTTCAAGGCATTCATTCATTTTTTATCATTATTTACATTAAAAGCAGCGCTTTTGACAAATAGGGCAACATTGAAATCCAAAATTATTATGTTTATTTTTCTTTCAAATCCAAAATTATTATGTTATTACCAGATTTAAATCGGAATTATAATTTGCCTTATTAACATCAGGTATGATCCAGCAATAAAGTTATTACACCAGATAATGTGGAAGATTTTTTATTGGGAACCTGAAACGTATCCCAGATTAGCTTAAAAACATGAGTAGTTTAATAATGATAGCGGCATTGTAAAATAACAATAGCCCCTTTCTCAACTGCATATACGATCCGGTGTTCCAGGTTAATTCTACGGGACCAAAATCCTGCGAGGTTTTCCCTCAACGCTTCAGGCTTACCTATACCTTCAAAAGGGGTTCTGCAAATTTCCTTGATCAGCGTATTTATTTTTTTCAGAACGTTCTTATCTGTCTGCTGCCAATAAAGATAGTCTTCCCATGCTGCATCCATAAAAACGATTCTCATTCTTCTATTAATTTGCGCTCAACACCCTGACCCTTTTTATACTGTTCTACGGCATTTAAAAGACGTTCTGCATTTTGGGGCGATTTTAAGAGATGAAAAGTCTCCATAATACTTTCATAGTCAGATTCTGAAAGCACTACGATATTCTCTCCCCTCGTACGTGTAACTCTGAGTGGTGTGTTATTGTGAAATACATCATCAAGATAAGACTTCATTTTTTGCCTGAAATCAGAATAAGTAGCTATCATAATACAAAAATACAAAAAAGCGGCCTATTGTACCAAATACTGTACAATAAGCCGCCTACTCAATCGTTCATCAATTATTTCGCCATCATATCTACAAACTCGTTCACTTTCATGGATATTAATGTATCATAATCCAGTCCGGTCTTTAAAATCTGCTCCTGCTGTGCTCCTTCAAAAATGCGCGCCACATTTATCTTAAACTTCTCTATCAACTTGGGAATTCCTTCTTCTCTCCTGCGTTTATGCC
>JBCNOR010000245.1:0-7412 GCA_039593785.1 Niabella sp.
CTTCAAAGCCTTTTAAATGCTGATCAATTGGTCTTGAACCAATCGCACAACCACCAGGTAATGCAACTCTTGCATGACCTGTTCTAGCTAAAAGCGGTCCCATAACAAGCACGGATGCTCGCATTTTACGCCCGGGAAGCCGATCATCTGTATGTCCATGCCGTAAAATCTGAGCTTTATCGGATGGGTGCCATCAGCATTGTATTGCCGCATCCAGTTCAGCAACTCTATATTTTCAGCTGCCGGTTCTCCAATGCTTAATGCAGCCGCTGCAGCCCGCGCTGTACCTGCTCTTCCTGCGATGTAATCAGCTGCAAGGCGCGATTGCGCCAGGTCGCCCTCAATAGCAATAGCGGTAAAGCCGCAATGTGTTACCAGAAATTTGAATAAGCGGTTTCTGAAAGCGAGCGGCTCACGGTATCCATGGGCCGGCTCCCCCAAGGCAACCACGCGCGCGTTGCCGATCATTTCCTTTACCGGGTAAAGGTCTTTGTCATCAATAGCTTTATCGCTTGCTTGCAACGGTGATGCATGGGTTTGGGCCCAATGTACAAACGCACTATTATCAGATGGATGGTTAGGGATGGACTGAGCAATGGTCCATGAAGTGCAATACAAAAGCATACAGCATATTATTACTTTTCTATTGATAAATGCGTTCATCGCAGGTACAGGATGACGGCAAATAAAGTTCATTGATGTTGGATTTGGCAATGACTAAAAATTTCTATAAAGTTATTCTTGCACAATCCGGCGGGAAAGAAAATGTGATGAAACCGGTCAATAATGTTATGAAATAATAATATCAGGTTGCCTTAAAGTTATCGATAGTAGTATCGATTTTGGTGCGTTGGCTGTTGGTGAAAAAAAACACCAACAGCGGCCAAGTAGGTTAGCTTAAAGTTGTCGATAGTATTATCTATTCTAATGCATGGCTGTTGGTGAAAACACCAATAGCGGCTAAAATTTTATTTTTTTATTTTGGGGCGGCTTGAATGTAAATAGCTTTTTCAGTATTTATCAGCTTTTTGTTTTTATCATATTTTTTTATTTCGCCTTTAATATTATCTTCTATTTCGTAATAATCCAGTTTTCCATTTTTATAATAGTAATTCGTTTTTTGAGAATGATCCGAATTGTTACAGTTTTTATTTGTTATTAGCCCGTTTTGAAAATATTCCCTACACCAGCCGTTGTCTTTTGTTGGATATGAATGTTCTGTTTTCCTACCCTGTTGATCATAGTAAATACTTTCATTGGTTTTTGAATTGCTGAAAGATCGTTGTTTCCCATTTTCATAAAAATTTTTTTGAATTTTGTTTACCCCGTCATTTTCAGATCTTATTTTTCCATCTTCGTAGTATTCTGTTAAAATAGAATTTTGCCAGTTCCCGCCGTTTTTTATTACGCGTTTCTTAGTTAGCGTTCCGTTGCTTTCCTTAAAGAATTTTGTTACAAACAGCGTATCGTTAGCTTCAATTTTTCTGATGGAGTGGCCATCACGACTTTGTTTTACATCGGCTATGCTTATATTCCCCTTATCAAAAAAAATAGTCCAGTATTCCTTTTCGCCAAAATCATTGCTTTCAAAAATGGCGCTATCTGCAAACCGTCCGTTTTTATCAATGGTGAACCAAAATTTTTGGTCGTTGTTATTTAAAAAGTATTTTCCTTCGGTGGGAGTAAAAAATGTACCATCTAATGACTTATGGATGTCCTCTGAGTTGGGTCGTATCCGGTTAGCTATTTTATCCCGAACTTGCCAGTATAAAGCACTATTTGAAAGTTCTGTTATTTCCAGAGTTCGTACTCCGTCTTGTAATTGTCGGGTTTTAAGGATGTATTTATCTTTGAGCTCTTTCACTTGTTGCCCCAAAGCAAACTGGGTAAAAAGCATGGCAATTAGTGTAAGTGTTCTTATCATCTTTCTTTTTTCAGCTTTATTGAATTTGTGAAAGTATATCGTTTAGCTTTCCAGGATTTTTTGTCCGGCGGTAAATGGAGGTACGAAAGCCTATATTATTACTGAAGTTCAATAGAAAAGAAACCGCCTCAAATATTTTGAGACGGTTTCGTTCACTTAGCTAAACCTATTTCATTACTGTTCGATCTTGGTAATCTTAATCGTATTGGTTGGTATTTTTAAATGTACCGGCGTACTACCTGTGCTTACCGCAATATCGCCTTTCTTCAGATAGCCATTCGTTTTTAAAATTTCGATCTGGTCAGAGAAAATCGTATCCAGCGCACGCTCATCATCGTCATACAAAAAGCCGCGTATACCCCAAGCCAGGCTCATCTGGTTGATCAGGCCCGGGTGTTTGGTAAATACATATAAAGGCACTTTAGGGCGATAACTGCTAAGCATAAAACCGGTGTAACCGCTTTGCGTCATACCAATCAAAGCATTGGCCGCTACATCTTTAGCCAGGTGGCAGGCATTGTAACAAACCGCATCGCTGGTGAGGGTAGGAGAGTGCGGTTGAGGCTGCAATACCTCATCCAGGTCGTAGTTATATTCGGTACGCTCAATCTCTACAATGATCTTACGCATGGTTTCTACTACCAGCGTGGGGTGTAAACCGGTGGCGGTTTCACCGCTTAACATCACCGCATCAGCACCTTCGAGCACCGCGTTGGCCACATCCGTAATTTCGCTACGGTTAGGCTTGGTACGGTCAATCATGCTTTCCATCATCTGCGTAGCCACAATTACAGGCTTCGCACGGTGAATACACTTCTTAATAATATTCTTCTGGATCAAAGGCACTTTCTCAACAGGAAGTTCCACACCCAGGTCGCCACGGGCAATCATGATACCGTCCGATGCATTAATAATGTCGCGGATATTGGGGATAGCCTCAGGCATTTCAATTTTTGCAATGATCTTGCTGCGGCTCTTCTTCTTGTCCAATATCTTCCTCAGCTTTTTAATGTCCTCGGTCTGACGAACAAAGCTCAAAGCCACCCAATCCAGCTCCTGCTCAATAATAAAGTCAAGGTCAGCCAGATCTTTCGGGGTAAGCGCCGGTAAAGAAATTTTAGTGTCAGGCAGGTTTACTCCTTTTTTAGATGAAATAAAACCTCCCAGCAACACTTCCACCTGTACATCGGTATTGGGTAATATTTTTTTAACGATCACTTCCAGCTTGCCATCATCGATCATGATCTTATTGCCCACTTTCACATCTGTATGAAAGTTAGGGTAGTGGATGTATAGCTTCTCTTTATTACCGATAATTTTCTGGCTGGTAAAAATAAATTTATCACCAGGGCTTACCGGCATGCCGCCGCCTTCTATTTCACCTACACGTAGTTTAGGGCCTTGCAGATCGCCCAGTATAGCTACATGGCAGCCTTCAGTTCGGTTGATCTCTCTGATGTATTCAATAATGTCTTTCTTTTCTTCATGAGCGCCATGCGAAAAGTTCAGCCTGAACACATTTACACCTGCTTTTACGAGCGCCAGTAATTTGTCGTAGGTATTACATGCCGGACCTACTGTTGCCACAATTTTAGTTCTTGCAAAAGTTTGGTCAGGTTTTGCAATTTTTTTTGTAGCTGTTTTTTTTGTCGATGCTAATTTTTTAGCCATAATTTTTTTGAGTGGTTGTTTGTTTATCTTTTGATATAACCGGGCTTTTGTACTTCTGTAAAAGTACAAGAGCCGCAATGATTGCAGCTCTTTGTACCATTAAATATAAATTATTTCCAGTTTAAGATGGTTGAAAACACAAACTCTTCAGGATTGCTCACAAATTGCTTAGCCGCTTCTACATCTTCGTCTGTTAAATACTGGAGATTATCTTCCAATACCATTTTGGTTTTTGCATCTTCAATATTTACCAATCTTGTTTTTACCTTGCCATTCTCACCCGTTACATCTTTCAAAAACAATGGATTTACTTCACCTTTATTGTTTACGGTTACCACACAGCCGGTTAATCCCTGGTCAAATAATTTTTTAACACCGGTTCCGAGCATGGTGCAATATTGCAAATCAAATGCAGCAGGAGGTAAGCAACGCAGTTCGTAACCTAATTCCACAGGACGGCATTTGATGTCAAGGCCTAATTCTTTTAGTTTATTTTGCAGTAAAACGTTATAGATATGCGCTTTACTTACATTACCCAGCTCAGGGTGGCCATGCGCATCGTAAGTAAACTGAACGCCTGATTCTTTGATCACCTCATCGCTCATAAAATGGAAAATACCTTCGCTTACAATAGCTACGCCATAGTTGATGCCGAGGATCTTTCTTTTCAAGATAGCTGAAACAATCAACCTGGTGATATTCTCAAAGTTTAATGTGGCTTTGGTAAACATCTCCGGCATTACGATCATAGGCAAATGGCAGGAGCTGCCAATGCTGAATGCCAGGTGACCCGCTTCACGACCCATTGCAGACACTACGAACCAGTTTGCCGATGTTTTTGCATCTTCATAAACCGTTTTTGTAATTCTTACACCTTCCTCAGTAGCGCTCTGGTAACCAAACGTTGGTTGATTGTCAGGAAGCGGCAGATCGTTGTCGATTGTTTTGGGAACGTGAATATTCTGAATAGGGAATTTGTTCTCCGTTAAAAACTGGGAAATACGGTTCGCGGTAGAAGCTGTGTCATCGCCTCCAATCGTTACCAGTAACTTTACATTGTTGTTTACAAAGAAATCCTGTGTAAATTCTTCATTTTTAGGTTTGTAGCGGCTCATTCTTAATACAGAACCACCTCTTGTCAACACGCTGTCAGCCAGTTCAAAATCTATATCTACAGTCGACGCTTTTCCGGTAAAAAGGTTTTTATAACCATCGTGCAGGCCAATTACTTTGTATCCGCCTTTTAAAAAGATCTTCGATACGGAGCTAATAACACTGTTAATGCCGGGAGCGGGACCTCCCGCAGCAAGAATTAAAATACTTTGTTGCATATTGGTTTTTATAATTGTAAGCTTCAAATATATTAAAAATCCCGTTGTGTGTAGAAAACACTTTAACGTAATTTGATTTTTGATGACCGGTAAGAGAAATAAATTTTAAATAGATATTTTTGAACATATTTTAAACAAATGCATATGAAGCAGCTTTTACCGCTTATTGCGATATTTACAACGATGGAAATGCAGGCACAGATTCAGTACCCTGTTACTGAAAAGCAAACAGTAACGGATGATTATTTCGGAACAAAAGTAGAGGATCCTTATCGCTGGCTGGAAGATGACAATGCCGAAGCTACCAAAAAATGGGTAGTGGAGCAGAACAAGGTAACCAGCGCTTATCTTTCTAAAATTCCTTTCAGGGATAAAATAGAAGCCAGGTTGGAAAAGCTATGGAACTATCCCAAATCGGGAGCCCCTTTTAAAAAAGGAGATTGGTATTATTATTACAAAAACAGCGGGCTGCAGAACCAGTCGGTTTTATACCGCACGAAAGACCTGAAGGCTGAGCCGGAAGTATTCCTGGATCCTAATACCCTGAGCAAAGAAGGTATTGTGGCGCTGAGCGGCTTATCTTTCAGCAAATCGGGTAAGCTGCTGGCTTATTCTTTGTCCAAAGCGGGTAGCGACTGGACGGAGATATTTGTTATGGATGTAGAAAGCAAAAAGCTGCTGAGCGATAAAATTGAATGGACCAAGTTTGGAGGTGCCGCGTGGAAAGGCGAAGACGGGTTTTATTACAGCGCTTATGATAAGCCCGATGAAAAATCGAAGCTGAGCAAGGCTAACGAGTTTCAGAAAGTGTATTACCACAAAATCGGCACAGTTCAGTCCGCTGATCAACTGGTTTATGAAGATAAAGAACATCCCAAACGTTATTTTGGCTGTGGGTTAACGGAAGACGAGCGCTTTTTAATTCTGAGCATTTCTGAAGGTACCAGTGGCGCTGAGATTTGGGTGAGAGATTTGAAAGATGCAGCTCAAACCGGTTTTAGCTTGCTGGTAAAAGGCTTCGATACACAATCAAATGTAGTAGAGAATGACGGCGATAAGCTTTTGGTGAAAACGAATTACCAATCACCGAATTTCAGGGTGGTAGCTGTTGACCCTAAAAATCCTGCACGGGAAAACTGGAAGACCATTATCCCGGAACAGAAAGAAGTATTGTTAGGTGTGGGCACCGGCGGTGGCAACTTATTCACCAATTACCTGAAAGACGCTTCCAGCAGGGTATATCAGTATGATTATAACGGCAAACAGATCAGGGAAATTAAACTGCCGGGAATTGGCTCTGCGGGCGGTTTTGGTGCTGATAAAGAAGATAAGGAATTTTATTATAGTTATTCCTCTTTTGCAACGCCTCCTGCCATCTATAAGTATGATATTGCAAGCGGCAAATCGGAGTTGTACAAAACAACCGAGATCAATATGAGCACTGCCGATATTGTAACCGAGCAAATATTTTTTACGAGTAAGGATGGTACTAAAGTGCCGATGTTTTTAACCTATAAAAAAGGCTTAAAAAAGGATGGCAATAACCCTGTTTTATTGTATGGTTATGGTGGTTTCAATATACCTATGACCCCGGGCTTTAGCGTAAGCAATGCATTCTTTGTTGAGCAGGGCGGTATTTATGTAGTGGTGAACCTGCGTGGTGGTAATGAGTATGGCGAAGAATGGCATAAAGCAGGTATGTTGTTGAATAAGCAAAATGTGTTTGATGACTTTATCGGCGCTGCTGAATATTTAATTAAGAATAAATACACGAATAAAAGTAAAATAGCGGTGCGGGGTGGTAGCAATGGCGGCTTACTGGTAGGTGCGGTGATGACGCAAAGACCCGACCTGTTTAAAGTAGCTATCCCGCAGGTGGGGGTGTTGGATATGTTGCGATATCATAAATTTACGGTAGGCTGGGGCTGGGCTGTAGAATATGGTAATGCAGATTCTGCACAGTATTTCCCTTACCTGTATAAGTATTCTCCTTATCACAACTTAAAGAAAGGCGTATCCTATCCGGCTACTATTGTTACTACCGGTGATCATGACGATCGTGTAGTGCCGGCACACTCTTTCAAGTATGCGGCGAGGTTACAGGAGTATCACAAAGGAGCTAACCCGGTGTTGATCCGTATTGAAACCAATGCGGGGCATGGCGCCGGTAAACCTACCAGCAAGGTAATTGAGGAAGCGGCAGATATCTGGGCGTTTACTATGTATAACCTGGGGATGACGTATAAGGATTAATATTAAGTTTAACCGCGGAGATTCTGAGAAGCGGAGATAACGCAGAGTTGAGCAATATAAAACCTAGGCGTAAAAAATGATTAGACCTCTGCGTATCCTTTGCGTACTTATTTCTTTGCGGTTAAAGAGGTTTATCTGAGCGATGTATGCCCACTCATTCAAGCATTGGCCTCTTCATCGTGTGCCTGCCGACTGTTTTAGTGGGGTAAACCCATTTTTAAACGGGCGAAAGC
>JBCNOR010000246.1:0-7364 GCA_039593785.1 Niabella sp.
ATAAAAGTCAAAGGGTGTTTTTATTAACGCGAAGCGCATTTGCCGGCTCACAGAGGTACGCTGCCGCCGTATGGAGCGGTGATATTGGCTCCTCCTGGAGCGATATGAAAAACCAGGTGGCTGCCGGCGCCAATTTTTCTATGTCGGGTCTGCCTTACTGGACCATGGATATAGGCGGTTTTGTAGTACCCGAACGATTTGAAAAGCCCGATGCTGCTGCTCTCGAAGAATGGCGCGAGTTGATGACGCGCTGGTCGCAATTTGGCAGCTTTGTACCGCTGTTTCGTACCCATGGCCAATTTCCCTTCCGGGAGATCTATAATACGGCTCCCGAAGCGCATCCTGCTTACCAGAGCTTTCTGTATTACGATCACCTGCGTTACAGGTTAATGCCCTACCTCTATTCAATGGCAGGCGCAGCTTATCATAATAATTATACAATAATGCGCGGACTGGCTATGGATTTTGCTGCTGATACGGCTGTTTTGAATATTGACGACCAGTATATGTTTGGTCCCTCATTGCTTATAAACCCGGTTTACCAATACAAACAAACCAGCAGGCCCGTGTATTTGCCTAAAGCTGCCGGATGGTACGATTTATATACAGGTCAGTGGTATACTGGCGGGCAAAAAATAACAGCCGCAGCACCTTACGAGCGGATGCCTGTTTTTGTAAAAGCAGGCTCAATTATACCTGTTGGCCCGGCATTACAGTACACTTTCGAAAAGCAGGCAGATACTATTACATTAAACATTTACAGCGGTGCTAACGGCAGTTTGAATTTGTATGAGGATGAGGGCGTCAATTATAATTATGAAAATGGCGCTTATGCCACTATACCGGTTACTTACAATGAAGCAACAAAAACAGTAACCATTGATAGCCGGAAAGGAAGCTTTAACGGAATGTTACAGCGGCGGGTATTTCATATAAATATAATACGCGCCGGCAATGCAAAGCCCCTTCAGTTTGATGGTAAGACAGATAAAACAGTAGTGTATACCGGTGAAAAAATAGTGCTCCACTTATAATAATCAGTAGATAATTAACAAATAAAAAAGTCCATATGAAACCACAAAAAACGATTGGCTTATACTCAAAATTACTTTGGGGCATTTTCCTTGTTTTTCTTGCAAGCGCGAATGCAGGCGCGCAAACAAAGAAAATTAGCGGGGTAGTATTGAGTCAGCCGCAAGGCACTCCTGCTGCGGGCGCTACGGTGGCAGTGAAGAACACCAGCCGTGCTGCTACAACCGATAGCACCGGTGCATTTACTATTGAGGCTGCAGCAGGCGAAATACTGCTGGTAAGCAGGGTAGGTTTTTTAAGCCGTGAAGTGACAGTTGAAAATGCTACTACTATGGAGATAAAGCTTACCGAAGCCGATGGAACCCTGAGCGACGTAGTAGTAATTGGCTATGGGGTTCAGAAAAAAAGGCTTGTAACAGGAGCCAGTGTGCAGGTTAAGGGCGACGATGTGCAAAAGCAGAATACGACCAATGCTTTACAAGCCTTACAGGGCCAGGCTCCCGGTGTTCAGATCACATCCTATTCGGGACAGCCAGGTTCGGGAACCGTTGTAGTCATTCGCGGTAAAGGCACCATTGGCAATTCCGCACCGTTGTATATTGTAGATGGGGTGCAGGTAGGAGGAGATATTTCTTATTTAAACCCTGCAGACATTGAATCGATCGATGTGCTGAAAGATGCTGCTTCTGCGGCTATTTATGGTTCGCAGGCCGCCAACGGCGTAATACTGGTTACTACCAAATCCGGCAAATTAAACCAGAAAGCGCAGCTCACCTTCGATACCTATTATGGTTGGCAGAACGTGGCGCGCAAGGCAAAATTGCTGAATGCCAAAGATTATGCGCTTATTGTTAATGAAGCCGCAGTTAACTCGGGTAAGGCGCCCTATTTTACAAACGATGTAATTAATAATTTAAAAGTAAGTACCAACTGGATGGACGAAATGTTTGCCAGTAACGTACCTACTCAAAACTATGTACTGGGTCTTTCGGGTGGCGGCGCTGCATCCAATTACTCCATGTCGCTGGGTTATACCAGCCAGGGAGGCATCGTTGGCGGTTCAAAGTTTTCTTTTTTCGACAGGTATACTTTCCGTATCAATTCGGAGCATAAGGTATATAAAGACATACTGAAATTTGGAGAGCACCTCACTTTCAATTATCAAAATAATCACGGTTTATCCGTTGATGGTATTTACAATAACACTTTGCGCAGTGCCTATAATACAAGCCCGTTTCTACCTATGTATGATGCTAACGGGGCTTATTTCAACGCGGCTGATGTAGGCTGGTACCCGGGCGACCCTTCCAGGGCATGGAACACGGGCGAGTCAAACCCATATGCCAATATGGACTACAGCACCCGCTCTGAGAGCAACAACCAAAAACTATTTGGCGATTTTTATATGGTTGTTGAACCCCTAAAGGGTTTAAAGTTCAGAAGCAGTTTGGGGATCAATTATACACCTGCTGAAAGCCACGGCTACAGGCCGGTATACCGGTTATCCGTTTATTCATTTAATGACACGGCTACCGTTTGGCAATCTATGAGCAAGGGTATGGGGGTGCAGTTCGATAATTTATTGAGCTACGATTTTGGAATTAAGGATCATAGCTTTAGCGTGTTGGCCGGTAGTTCTGCATTGAAGTCGAAAGGGACGGATATTTATGGTTCCAATTTCAATTTAAGAGTAGCCAATATGGCTTATGCTTATTTGTCGGTTGCGCAAAACACTACGCAAGCCAATAAAATGAGCATCACCGGTGCTCCTTCCGAGTCGGCACTGCTTTCTTATTTTGGCCGGATTCAATATAACTACCGCGAAAAATATTTATTAAACCTTACTTATCGCGCTGATGGCTCGTCAAATTTCGCAGCCGACTATCGCTGGGGATATTTCCCCTCGGTTGCTGCCGGATGGGTAGTAAGCAAGGAAAGTTTCTTTAAAGATATTTCCCCAGTCGGGTTCTTTAAAATCCGCGCCACCTGGGGGCAGGTAGGTAATCAAAGCGTATCGCCTTATCAATTCCTGGCCCCGATCAGTTTCTTTAATGCCAGGTACAATTTTGGTAATGTTGAAGGACAAAATGCCACAGGTGCTTATCCCAGCCGCTTAGGGAATCCCGCCATTAAATGGGAAACCTCGGAACAGAGCAATATTGGTTTTGATGCCGTACTCTTCCGTAATTTAAACGTAACATTTGACTATTATGTAAAGAAAACAAAAGACTGGTTAATTACGGCTCCTGTTCTGGCAACCGCCGGTGCTGATGCACCTACCATTAACGGTGGTGAGGTAAGTAATAAGGGCGTTGAACTTTTATTATCCTATCATAATTCAATCGGCAACCTTTCTTACACGGTTAGTGCCAACGGTGCTTATAATAAAAACAAGGTGGGCAATATTCCTACTACGGATCAGATCATTCATGGACCTACCAATGTATTGTTTAATAACGGACCTGAATTTTACCGGGCACAAAATACTTTTCCTATAGGCTATTTCTGGGGCTACAAAACTGACGGGATCTTTCAGACAGCCGATGAGGTAACCGCTTATAAAGGTAAAAACGGTGTGCTGCAGCCCTCGGCTAAACCGGGCGATGTAAAATATGTGGATGTAAACGGCGACGGCGTTATTGATGCCAATGATAAAACAATGATCGGCGATCCTAACCCACGCTTTACCTATGGCTTTAGTGTAGCTCTGGAATACAAGGGAATTGATTTTGCAGCTCAGGCAAATGGAGTAGCCGGTAATAGTTTGGTGCAATCATGGCATGACCCCGCCGGTCCCTTTGGTAACTGGAGCGAAGAGATTTTAGGCAGGTGGCATGGAGAAGGTACATCCAACAGGATTCCCCGTGTAACAGAAGATAATTTGAACTGGACCAACTTCTCCGATCTGTACATCAAAAAGGGAGATTTCCTGAGGATCAGCACCCTTACATTAGGCTATGATTTGTCAAAGGCATTTAATAAAAGCTTGCTGAGTAAGATGAGAGTATTCACTTCTGTATTGAATGCGTTTACATTCACCAGGTACACAGGAATGGATCCTGAAATAGGATTCACGGCCGGCAGCTTTACCCAGGGCGTTGATGTAGGTTACTACCCGCGTCCGAGAACCATATTAGTGGGAGCAAGTCTTCGTTTTTAATATCAAATAAATAAAAATGAAAAAAAATATATTTTATATAGTGGTTATTGCTTTATCAGCACTAACCTCCTGCAATAAATCTTTCCTGGATACAGAAAACGTAACACAGGCCTCAGAGCAGAACTTTTATAAAACCCCATCAGATGCTTTCCAGGCCCTGGTAGGTATTTATGCAGGTTTAAAGGTGGCCAATACGAACGGGTTTCCCATGTATTCCGAAATTTTGTCTGATAATGCTTTTGGCGGTGGCGGCTATGGGGATGGAAAGGGTTTGCAATTAATGGATCAGTTTGATCCCAGGGTAAGTCCTGCTGACCAGGATATGTATTCGGGCGCCTGGGCAGACTATTATAAAACTATTTACAGGGCCAATATGTTACTAAAAAATATCGGCCGTGTAGATTGGACAGGAGCTGAGGATAAAAGCAAACTTTATATTGCCGAAACAAGATTTATCAGGGCCTATTGTTATTTTGATTTGATAAGATTATTTGGCAATATCCCTTTGCTTACAGCTCCTTCAAACGACAATATTCCCCAGGCAAATCCGGATAGCGTCTATAACGTTATTGCCCAGGATTTAAAGTATGCCATTGAAAATATCCCGGCAATCAGTTATACACAACAAGCTAAATCTACTTATGGCCGGATTACCAAATGGGCGGCTGAAGCGTTAATGGCAAGGGTTTACCTGTATTACACAGGCTATTACGGAAAAGCAGACTTAGTGGGTATGGTTACTAAAGCGCAGGCATTATCTTATACTGAAGATATTATAACCAATGGAGGTTTTGGCCTGGTTAGTGATTTCAGCACCTTGTGGCCGGCAGCATCCTTAGACCGGTATGAAGGTGAAGACAATAAAGAAACGGTCTTTTCCATAAAATATACCTATACAGGTGACTGGAGCGGAAATTCTGATGGGAACAGCTGGATGGTGTTGTTTGGGATACGTTATGGCGCCAATGCTCAAATTACACCTTATGCGCAGGGATGGGGCGGAGCCACTGTAAATCCCAAGCTCTGGAATGCTTATAGTATCGCGGACTCCGTAAGGCAAAAAGCTACCATTATTTCTATTGCAGGCGAGGGATTGCCCAAAGGAGGTACGGTTAGCGATATTCAAAAAGATCAGCGTGAATATACCGGGTATTGCTGGAAGAAATACACGCCCATGTCAGATGCTGCCGGTAAAAGCCTCGCCGAAAAATTAGGAAGCCCCAGTTTTATAATTGGCCAGTACCAGGACTATGTATCTATTCGTTATGCCGATGTATTATTAATGGCCGCTGAGCTGGGAGCTGCAAATGCACAGAGTTATTTAGACGCAGTGCGGCGCAGAGCCCTCGGCACTGCTTTCGTTACGATTCCCGCAAACAAAACCAATATCCTTACCGAAAGACAACTGGAGTTTGCCGGCGAAGGTATAAGGTACTGGGACCTGCTCCGCCAGGGCATTGATGTGGCTGCTTCAACAATCGCCGAAACTACCACTTTGCTTACCGGCGGTGTGCCGGCAACCACAACCATTGCTGCCGATAAAATTAATACTACAAAAGGATTGTCTCAGATACCTAACACGCAAATTACCTTATCAAACGGTACTTTAAAGCAAAATGCCGGCTGGTAATGGATTGTTCTAAACACTAAAATCTTCAACAAATCCAATGCAAACGAATGCTGTAGCCGACAACCAGTCTTGGTTGATCTATTATTACATTTCCCAGGATTATTGTAGTTCACGAATATTTAACTGACCTATCGTGTACTGCATTTAAACCAAATATCTAAAAAGCTTTGTATGGAAAAATTTAAAACGATTAGCTTGCCGTCCTGGCTGCCAGGATGTATCTTATTTTTATTATTAATACTGTTAACAGGTACACCCGTTTTTGCGCAAACAAAAATAAGTGGTACCGTTACCAATAATCAGAACAAACCTGTTTCCGGCGCTACCATTCATGTGGTAAAAACCGCCCGTTATACTACAACAGACGATGCAGGAGCCTTTAGTATTGAAGCCGGCAAAGGCGATGTTATTGCCGTCAGCTATGTTGGGTATGCACAAAAGGAAGTGCCCGTTACTTCAGACAACCTGAATATTCAGCTGGAAGCGACCGACAACCAATTGGAAAACCTGGTGGTCATTGGTTATGGAAAGGTGAGAAGAAAGGATCTTACGGGCTCTATTTCATCCATCTCGGGAGATGAATTGCGCAAAACGCAGCCGTCTACATTCGACCAGGCTTTGCAGGGAAAGGTAGCCGGGGTAGTAGTACAGCAAATTTCCGGGCAGCCGGGAGGAGGCGTATCTATCCAGATTCATGGCGTTTCATCCGTCAACGGGAACAATTCACCTTTATATGTCATTGACGGAGTAGTTATCGCTCCGCCGGGTAACCCGGGCGCCGGATCCAATCCTTTAAATACGATCAACCCTTCTGAGATTGAATCGATAGATGTATTAAAAGATGCTTCGGCAACTGCCATCTATGGTTCGCAGGCCACCAATGGCGTTATTGTTATTTCAACAAAACGGGGGAAGTCTGGTCCGCCCACCATTACTTACGATAACTATTTCGGTTATCAGCGATTACCCAAAAGACTGCCGGTAGTTGACCTGCCACAGTTTGCGTCATTACTGAATGCAAGGGCCGTGGTTTGGGGGTTTGATGCCAGGCCCGAATTTGCCAATCCACAATACCTGGGAACAGGAACCGATTGGCAGGAGGAATTATTTCGCAGCGCGCCGATGCAAAACCATAACCTGACGATTAACGGGGGCGATGCAAGAACGCAGTATTTACTATCATTATCTTATTTCGACCAGGATGGTATTGCGCTGGGTTCCAATTTTAAAAGATACTCGGTTCGTCTGAACCTGGATAATAAAACTACCAATTGGCTTAAAATAGGAACCAGTTTACAATTGGCGCATATTAAAGAAGCCGTATCTACTACGTCAAACAGTGTTATTAACACGGCTCTTAGTTTAACACCGGATATTCCGGTGAAAAACCTGGATGGTAGCTGGGGCGGCGTTACCAATACCTCAGGATGGGTAACACCGGTTCCCAATCCTGTTGGGCTTGCTGCTTTAAATTCAGATAACAGGCTTTGTTTTCGTTGTCCCGGCCATGTCTTCGCAAAGAATCAAAACCCCCTGCGTAGG
>JBCNOR010000247.1:0-7363 GCA_039593785.1 Niabella sp.
AGCGGCAAGCATCGCGCTCAAACAAAACGACATTAAAAAAGTACTGGCCTATTCCACTGTAAGCCAGCTGGGATATATGTTCCTGGCATTGGGTACGGGTTCTTATGTAGCAGCCGTTTTCCATGTAATGACACATGCTTTCTTCAAAGCCTTGTTGTTCCTGGGTTCCGGTTCGGTAATACATGCCATGGGCGGAGAACAGGACATGCGTAAAATGGGTGGCCTTTCTAAGTACATGAAGATAACCAATATCACTTTTTTATTGGGTTGCCTGGCTATTGCAGGTATACCGGGCTTCTCCGGCTTCTTCTCCAAAGATGAAATACTGGCGGGTGCATTTGCCACCTCCCCTATCCTGTATGCATTAGGACTTTTGGGTGCCTTGCTCACTGCATTCTATATGTTCCGTTTGTATGCAACCACCTTTAAAGGCAGCTTCCGTGGTACACATGAGCAGGAACATCATTTACACGAAAGCCCCGCTGCAATTACTATTCCTTTGATCGTATTGGCAATTCTTTCGGTAGTGGGCGGTTTTATTGGTATCCCTGAATTTCTGATGCACGGAGCCCACAGCTTAAAAGATTACCTGCACCCCATATTCGAAAAATCTTATGCAATCCTGCCGGCACATGATGTGTCTCATAGCACAGAGTGGGCGTTGACCGGGGTATCTTCCTTACTGATCATTATTATGGTGGTATTGGCATGGAGCCGGTATAGCAAAAAACCGGATATGGAGGAAGCGAAAGGCTTTGGTAAACTGTTACAGGAAAAATGGTATGTGGATGAGATCTACCAATCGATTATCGTTAAACCACTAAATGCGTTGGGCGCATTTTTCAATAATATTTTTGAGAAGAACATTGTAGACGGTATTGTAAATGGTGTGGGCAGGCTGGTAAACTATGGCGGCAGACAATTGCGCTGGTTACAAAGCGGGCAAACAGGAGCCTATATACTGATGATGGTGATTGGTGTGCTGATTGTTTTTGCCCTGCAATTCTTTTTAAGAAAATAAAGCTTTTTCCTTTCCATTAAAAGAAAGGGATCAGGAGATTTGAAATTTAATATTTAGAACTTATCATTTTAGCATGATCGCATTGTTGTTGATATTAGTCCCATTGCTTAGCGGCATTATCACTTTTTTTATTAAAAAGGAAGAAGGCGCCAGAACCTGGTCCCTGCTGTCGGCTATTGCAACCTTTATTATTGCCATAATAGGGTTTACCTGCTATAGCAATACTGCTGCATTAAGCTTTAAAGCACCCTGGATGGGCATTTTAAACAGCAGCTTCTCGCTCAGTGCTGATGGAATGGGCGCTATGCTATGCATGCTTACCGGTATTTCTTTTCCGCTGATCTTCGTTTCTACCTGGAATACTGTTTATAAAAAAGCTAATAATTTCCTGGGATTGATGTTACTGGCTCAGGCTGGTCTGATGGGTGTATTCCTGGCCATGGACGCATTATTATTCTATTTCTTCTGGGAACTGGCGCTCATTCCGGTTTACTTTATCTGTTCGCAATGGGGTGGCGAAAAGCGGATCAAGATTACTTTCAAATTCTTCATTTACACTTTTATTGGTTCACTTTTGATGCTGGTAGGTATCCTCTACATCTATTCAAAAACCAATTCTTTCGATATTACTGCTTTTTACAATTCCAATCTTCCGCTTAAAGAGCAGATGTGGGTCTTCTGGCTATTCTTCCTGGCTTTTGCGATCAAGATGCCTATTTTCCCATTTCACACCTGGCAGCCCGATGCGTACGAGCAATCCCCTACTGCAGCTACAATGGTGTTAAGTGGCATCATGGTTAAAATGGGTGTACTAGGCTTGCTTCGCTGGTTACTTCCGGTATTACCACTGGCATCTTTTAGTTGGGGCGACACCGTATCAACCATGGCTGTTATCGGTATTGTATATGCCTCCCTTATAGCCTTTCAGCAGGATGATATGAAGAGGCTGGTAGCCTATTCCTCTATCGCGCATATCGGCCTAATGTGCTTAGCAGTGTTTGCCGAAAACAAAAGCGCTTTGCAGGGTACGATGATACAAATGTTCTCCCACGGTATTAATATCCTGGGCATGTGGATCATTGTAGAGATCATTGAAAGAAAATTCGGAACCCGCAAAATGAGTGAGCTGGGAGGTATAGCCAAGAAAGCACCGGCATTAACCATCTTCTTCTTTATTATAGCATTTGCCAATATTGCGTTGCCTTTAACCAATGCGTTTATTGGTGAGTTCCTGATGTTTAATGGTATATTGGGTGTAAATCCACAGATATCCAAATATGGTATTCCTTTGGCCGTTACCGCTGGCCTGGGTATTATCCTGGGAGCAGTATACACGTTGAAAATGGCCCGCAAGGTATTTTTAGGAGAAACCAACAGTCTTACTGAACAGGGAACAGATATCGCTTTTCATGAAAAAGCTATTTTGGGAATCATTGCTGTAACGATCATTGTTGCCGGTGTTTATCCACAACCATTGTTACATTCTTTTGAAGATATAACGAATTCTATTTTACATAAATCAGACGTGCTTCATTTACTAAAATCGAAGCATTAAGCAATAAAGTATGAACGCATTAGTACTCTCTGCAATTTTTGGCGTTGTTATGATGTTTAGTGGTGTGCTGTTTCAAAAGAACGCGCCCATTAAAACCACTGGTATTATAGCCATGATATTGCTCTTTTTAGCAAACTGCATGGAAATGAGGGGCATCCGGTTTTTCAAATTCGATGTTTCCGGTTTTATGGCTTTTGACAACTATGCCTTGTTTTTTAATGGCATTGCTATATTCGCTACGCTGATTTATTTGCTGATCACCTCCAGTCAAATGGAGAAGGTAGGTAAGAATTTTGCAGATTACCTGGCTTTGATCTTCTTTATCATTGCCGGTATTACACTTACCACCAGCTTTAAATCTTTACTAACCTTATTTTTAGGCATTGAAATTATTTCTATTCCGCTTTACATACTAACAGGGGCCGATAAAAAGAACCTGAAAAGTAACGAAGCCGCATTAAAATACTTCCTGATGGGTTCCTTCTCAACCGGTATTATGCTGATGGGAATTGCACTCATTTATGGCTCCCAGGGTACGTTTACTATCGACAAAATGAGCTTCACAGCGGCAGCCAAGTCCAACCTGCATATTGCCGGGATGTTGTTCCTGTTGTTCGCGATGAGCTTTAAAGCATCTGTAGCTCCCTTCCATTTCTGGACTCCGGATGTATATGATGGAGCGCCAACGGTCTTTACCTCGTTTATGGCAACCATTGTGAAAGCTGCGGTATTTGCGGGTTTTGTCCGCCTCTTTGGTGGTGCTTTTGGTAAACTGGAAGATACCTGGTCGATTTGGGTGGCCATCATGATCGCAGCTACGCTGTTTGTAGGTAATATTACAGCAGTATTCCAGCAAAGCGTTAAGCGGATGCTCTCCTACTCCAGTATTGCACAGGCTGGCTTCCTGTTATTTGGTGTTTATGCTATGAACGATGCTGCCCGTGAAGGCTTGCTGATTTATTCTGCAGCCTATTGTTTGGCAACCATTGGCATTTTTGCTGTACTAAGCAAAATGACCGACTATAGCTTTGAGGGCTTTAACGGACTGGCCAAACATCAGCCGGTATTAGCTTTCACTACCACCATTTGTCTTTTATCGCTTGCAGGCATCCCGTTAACAGCAGGATTCCTCGGCAAATTCTACATGTTAAAAGCTGCTATCATGACCGGCCAGCACCTGTGGCTGGTAATTTTTGCAGTGGTAATGGCTGCCGTAAGCGTTTACTACTACTTCCGCGTTATACAGGCCATGTATTTCAAAGAAGGCCCTGTTCAATCGGTAGCTGCCGGCAGCTTTGAAAAATATACATTGATCGCGGTTTCTATTCTTATTATCCTGCTGGGTATTTTCCCTGGTACTTTCCTGGGCTGGTTGTATTTTTAGCTACCTGCATTGTCGGGAACCTGCTATTATTTGATTTAAGCAACGCTCTTAAGTTTCATACCGATACCTAATACCGGGTACGCCTTTTTCTCCGGTGCAATAATAAATTTGCTGATATTGCTTTATGCAATTAGCTTTATATTACCGGTATTACCAACATGAAATTCAGCGACACATTTCTTCTGGCCTTTAGAACCGTTAAAGGCAATACCTTGCGCACAGCCCTCACTGTGGCTATTATTGCTTTTGGTATTATGGCGCTCATAGGCATTATTACGGCCATTAAAGCCATGAACCAGAAGTTCACCGAAAGCTTCTCCAGTATGGGTGCTAACGCATTCAGCATCCGGTTTAAAGAACGTAATATCCGCTTTGGCGGCGGGGGCGATGATCTCACCGTTTCTAAAAAAGGGAAAAAAGAAAAAAAGTCGAACCTGGGACGTAATATTACCAAAGAGGAGGCCGAATATTTTATCAACAATTATAAATTTCCGGGTGTAGTGAGCGGGCTGTCTGTATTTGGCAATCGCAGCAATACGGTATCCTTTGCTGATAAAAAAACCAGTCCGAATGTAATGATGTTTGGTGGTGATGAAAAATACCTGGAATTAAACGGGTATACCCTGCTAAACGGACGAAACCTGACCCTCCAGGAGGTAAGAAATGCCCAAAACGTATGTATATTGGGATACGATGTGGCTAAAAAGTTTTTTGATGAAGCTGCAGACAAAGCTGTTGGTAAAACAGTACGTATCAATAACCTCCCCTACCTGGTTTTAGGTGTGCTGGATAGCCGCGGATCCACATTTGGCTTTAGCAGGGACAATATGGCCATCATAGGCTATCGTAACCTGGCTAAGAATTTTGCCGGTAATAATACCTCCTACGTAATAGCGGTAAAGGTTGACGATATCAACAAAATGAACGAAGCCATGGGAGAAGCCGAAGCACTGTTCAGGGGCGTTAGAAAGACTTTGATCACCGAGGAAAGCAATTTTGTGATGGACAAAAGCGATAGTATGGTAGAAAGGGCTATGAATAGTCTGGGCTTTTTGACCATATCCGCCACAGTCATAGGACTGATCACGCTTATTGGCGCCGCTATAGGGCTTATGAATATCATGTTGGTAAGCGTAGCAGAGCGAACTAAGGAGGTAGGACTAATAAAAGCCATCGGTGGTAAAAGTAATGTGGTAAAAAAGCAATTCCTGCTCGAAGCAGTGATCATCAGCATACTGGGAGCTCTTTTTGGAATTATCCTGGGCGTTTTGGTTGGCAATAGTTTTGCTATTGTATTAGGAACCGGGTTTGTGGTGCCCTGGGGATGGGTGTTGTATGGTATTTTAATTTGCAGTGGCGTTGGTTTGCTGGCTGGTTTGTACCCGGCGATAAAAGCAGGGAAACTCAATCCCATCGAGGCCCTTCGCTATGAGTAAGCACGAAAAGGCATAATTTCCACACTTCACCTCATCTGAAAAAAATTATGTACGTTTGTACCTTATCTAAAAATATATTTATCTACTTATGGCTGAGGAGATAGAAGATTTTGATGCCGATCTGGCGGGTGAACAAGGAAAGGACCAGAAAACAGGCTGGTTCCGCAGGATTAAAAAAGGCATTCTAACAAAAACGTCTGAAAAAAAGGAAACTCAGGAAGGTTTATGGACCAAATGCCCTGAATGCAATTATATTTCTACGTTCGCTGAGCTTAAAGAGCAACTATATGTATGCCCTAAATGCGATTACCACCATCGCCTGAACAGCTATCAATACTACGAAGTATTATTTGACAATAACGAATACGAAGAACTTTTTACCAATATCAAAAGTAAAGACCTGTTGGGCTTTACCGACCTGAAGCCTTATAAAAAAAGGCTGGAAGATATCTGGTCGAACAGCAGCCTGAAGGATTCGATACGTGTAGGCGTTGGCAAAGTAGACGGAGAAGAGATCGTGATTGCATGTATGGATTTTGAGTTTATTGGCGGATCGCTGGGTAGTGTGATGGGAGAGAAATTTGCCCGTGCGGTAGATTATTGTATCAAACATAAACTGCCTTATATGGTCATTAATAAAAGCGGGGGCGCCCGTATGATGGAAAGCGCTTTTTCGCTGATGCAAATGGCTAAAACAAGCGGTAAACTATCTCAATTAAGTGATGCGCAGTTACCCTATATTTCCTTATTAACCGATCCTACATTTGGCGGCGTATCTGCGTCCTTTGCTATGCTGGGTGATTTGAATATAGCAGAACCGGGAGCCCTGATAGGCTTTGCCGGGCCACGCGTTATTAAAGAAACCATTAAAAAAGATCTCCCCGAAGGCTTTCAGCGAAGCGAATTCCTTTTAGAGCATGGATTCCTTGACTTTATTGTAAACCGTAAAGCTTTAAAAGAAAAGATCGGAACTGTTATCCGTCTCTTCAGAAATTAAAATGAGTTAACAGGTTGATATGTTTACTGGTTGACAAGGATTTTTCTTCCTTCGACTTTTAAACTTTTTAACCTTTAAACTTTTAAACCCGTTACTTGGCTTCACCCATTTCCATAAAGAACCGTTCTGCATTTCATGAGTATTTTATTGATGATACTTATGTAGCTGGAATGGTATTGCTGGGCACAGAGGTTAAATCCCTGCGGGAAGGCCGGGCCAGCTTTAATGACAGCTATTGTATTATTCACAAGGGTGAAATATGGATCAAGAGTCTGCACATCTCTCCCTACTCGCATGGCACGGTAAATAACCACGATGCAGACAGGGATAAGAAGCTGCTGCTTCAAAAAAGGGAGATCAGGAAAATACAGGCTAAACTAAAAGAAAAAGGCTACACGCTTGTACCGCTTAAGATATTTATGACCGACCGCAACTTTATTAAGATAGAGCTGGGGTTAGGTAAAGGTAAAAAGCTGTACGATAAACGAGAAAGCATCAAGCAAAAAGATGTGGAGCGTGAAATGAAGCGCTTCTTAAAATAGTATTCCCTACCTTAGCGATATATCCGCAACAGTACAGTTGTATCGTTTTTTTATTAGTCCCCGGTTATACCTTACCGGATCATCCCTCAACATGTACATGAAAAGAATTTATATCCTATCGTTCGTTATAGCCATCCAATTCAATCTTCAGGCACAATTTACCGACAGCACGACCAGGTTTGTAAAACTCGCATCCGGGGGCTCCATTAATAAAACAAAAGACGGCTCTAATTACCTCTTTAATAATAATGCACAGTTCAATGTACGTAAAAAACGCACGGTGCTGAATTCTGCGGCTTCCTGGATTTACGGCATGAACCCGGAAAAACTTACCAATAACGATTTCTCCTTATCCAGTAACGTAAACCTGTACCGTCATTTCACCGACTTTTATTATTGGGGATTGGTCAATTATACCACCAGCTACT
>JBCNOR010000248.1:0-7253 GCA_039593785.1 Niabella sp.
TAAAAGATAGCGTTGCCAATATGGGGGATCAAGAATTATTATGGAACGCCATCGCTACTATTCTATTTGAAGGATAACCTATACTTTAGTGCGCCTTCAATCGTCTTTAGCACAATAATCTGGTCTGTTATCAGCAATATGCGGTTGGTGAAGGAAAATGCTGCTATAAAAATTCAAAAATCGGAAGCTGAGCTAAAGTTTTTGAAAGCCCGGGTGAATCCTCATTTTATATTTAACTCTTTAAATAATATTTATTCATTGGTATACCATAAGAAGCAGCAGGAGTCTTTACAGGCAATAGAGTCCCTGGCCGGTATGATGCGGTTCACCACTTATGAGTCGGAAAAAGAAAGCATTCCCCTGCGTGTAGAAATTGACTATATAAAAGACTTTATTTCGCTGGAGAAACTGAGGCATGGAAAGGAACTGGCTGTAATGTTTAATGTTCCCTCTCTAAACTATGATCAACGCATACCCCCGTTAATATTGTCTCCCTTTATCGAAAATGCATTTAAACATGGTGTTGTAGACGATATAAAGAATCCCGTAACCATTAACCTTGCGTCAACCGGCGGGGCGATATTGTTTTCGGTCGAAAATAAAATAAGCACCGGGAAAAAGGATGGCTTAGGAGGGTTTGGCCTTGAGAATGTTCGTAAACGGCTTGATATTTATTACCCCGGCAGGTATAAATTGGTTGTAGAGCAAGAAAATAGCTGCTATAAGGTATTGTTAAACGCAAAATTGCTCTCATGAAAAAAATAAGATGTGCTATACTGGATGATGAACCCCAGGCGGTACAGCTATTAGAAAGTTATGTAAAACAAACAGCGGATTTGATTTTATTAAAAGCCTCAACTTCTTTTGCGGATATTGAAATGAATATAAAAGACCATAAAGCGGATCTTGTTTTCTTAGATATCCAGATGCCGGATGAAAATGGAATGGATATTATAAGGAAATTCAATAAGGATAATTCTTTTATACTCACAACAGCCTATTCTGATTACGCGTTGGAGGGATATGAGTATAATGTGATTGACTTTTTATTAAAGCCAATATCTTATAAAAGGTTTTTACAGGGAATTCAAAAGTTTAAAGAAATAAAATCGAATTCCCATGTCAACCAGCGATATATGTTCATTAGAGAAAGCGGTATCAGTTATAAATTATTAATAGAAAACATTCAATATGTGGAAGGCTTGAGAGATTATATAAAGATTTATACAACTGAAAGAACCTTTATGGTTTTAACCAGTCTTGGGGCTTTTTTAGAGCAGGTCCCTGATGGAGAATTTATAAGAACACATCGTTCTTTTATCATTAATATAAACTGGTTGGAGAAAGTGGAGCCCACAAATATTATTATTGCCCGAACGGCGCTACCAATAGGAGATTCTTATAAAAAGCAGTTTTTGTCGAAGATTTACGGGACAAATAAGAAATAAAAGACGCGCCTCATATACAAAACATTTATATGACGAATGTATCAATTTAAAACAATCTAAAAAATCAATAGTTGCGCTAATCTTTTAAAATAAAAAAGCACTCCTTAAAGAAGCGCTTCCGACAATTTTAAAAACCTACCAGTGTATTTGCCTGGAAAGAATAAATTCGCAAACAATGATTTCAGTATCTAATTCCAAAAAAACGACAGTATATTTCTTTTTGTAAGAGATGCATTTATAGCCTATAAAAGCTCTTTCAGGTTCTCTGCATGTTCTATAACTTCTTCTTTTGTCAGCAAGTTTAGCGATAAAGTCATATGCATCATCAGTAAACTTTTCTGCAGTTATAAGTAACCCTTTCGACTCAACGAACCAAGAAATTTCTGCAATGCTCTCTGCAGCAGACTTTCGAACGATTATTTTCCTGATGCCCACTTTTTGATAAGCGTTTTACTAAAGGTACGAGCCTCTTCTACTGTAAAAGTCTTTTCAGCTTTTCTTTTTATCGCTGCCTTTTTCTGCAAAAGTTGAAAGTCCTTTTCGGGTAATAATACATATTTCTTTTTATCAATAATTAAAGACGTCATAACACCTCGTTTCTGATAAAGGTACTAAATTGGGCGGAAATGCTCCGTCTGCGAATCAATGCCAGGCCTCCGGTCGCATTTGTGGGAAGAATAAAACATCCTGTATCGAAGGAGAATTGGTTAACATCATCACCAGGCGGTCTATACCAAAGCCGATACCCGATGTAGGCGGCATACCATATTCCAGGGCGCGTAAAAAGTCGTAATCGATATACATGGCTTCTTCATCCCCACGCTCCATTAGTTTAGCCTGTTCTTCAAAACGCTCGCGTTGTTCGATGGGGTCGTTCAGCTCGCTGTAAGCGTTGGCCACTTCTTTACCATTTACCATCAGCTCAAAACGCTCTACCAGGCCTTCTTTGCTACGGTGCTTTTTGGTAAGTGGGCTCATCTCGATCGGGTAATCGATAATGAAAGTGGGTTGTATATAATGATGCTCACATTTTTCGCCAAATATCTCGTCGATCAGCTTGCCCTTGCCCATGGTTTTATCTACATGAATGCCCAGTTTACCACAAACCTCTTTCAAGCCTTCTTCATTCATTTCGCTTACATCAAAGCCGGTATGTTCTTTAATAGCATCATAGATAGACACTCTTGCAAAAGGCGCTTTAAAGGAAATGGTTTTATCGCCAATGGTGGCATCGGTGGTTCCGTTTACATCCAGGGCTGCCTTTTCCAGTAGCTGCTCTGTAGTTTCCATCATCCAGAAGTAATCCTTGTAAGCTACATAAAACTCCAGCACGGTAAACTCGGGGTTATGGGTGCGGTCCATACCTTCATTACGGAAGTTACGGCTGAACTCATATACCCAGTCGAAGCCACCCACGATCAGTCTTTTCAGGTACAGCTCATTGGCAATACGCAGGTAAAAGGGAACATCCAATGCATTATGATGCGTAACAAAGGGCCTTGCAGCGGCGCCGCCCGGGATAGCTTGCAACACCGGTGTATCCACTTCCAATGCACCCTGCTGGTTTAAAAACTCGCGGATGGAGTTCATCAGTTTGGTACGCTTTACGAAAGTGTCTCTTACCGAAGGGTTGATCACCAGGTCGGCATAGCGTTGGCGGTATTTAAATTCGGGATCGGTTACTTCATCAAACACATTCCCTTCCTCATCGCGCTTTACAACGGGTAAAGGCTTTAATGATTTAGCAAGTAAGGTCAATGATTGGGTATGCAGTGAGGTTTCTCCGGTTTTGGTTATAAATACATAACCGGTAGCGCCAATAAAATCTCCCAGGTCTAAACCGTGTTTTACCAATACATCCCAAAGGCTTTTATCTTCGCCGGGGTATAATTCATCACGCTTTACATATAATTGAAAAATGCCCTGGTTGTCCTGTATCTTAATAAAGAAAACCTTGCCCTTATCATTAATGCTCATAATACGGCCGGCCACATGCACCTGGGCAAATTGCTCTTTGGTTTCTTCTGAAAAGCTGTTCTTTATATCCGCCGAATAGTGCGATACGGGAAAAAGCTCCGGCGGGTATGGATTAATACCTGCTTCTCTTAGCTTTTGCAGCTTTTCTCTTCTTATCTGTTCCTGCTCTGATAATTGTTGTACGCTCATTGATCAATATTTCAAAAATATCCGAAGGACCCCTTCGGGAAGGTGCAAAGATAGCCCGATTTAAATATTGGGATTTGAGATTTTGAGAAAAACATCAGTAAGGCATTTAGTATTAAAAAAATAGCAGCATTTGTGTAATAGTCTTAAAACCTGCATCATACCCCTACAATTGTTGATATGAGAATAACCTGCTACCTTATTTTTTTCTTTTTGATAGTTTGTAACGCCCGTTCGCAAACTTCTTTAAGTAATAGCCCTACATGGGGACCTGTCACACAGGTATACCGGCTTACCGATAAAGAAACGGAGGGGTTGATCAAAGATCCGAATGCCGTCACTGATGCATTTTTCCATGACCTGGCGGATAGTTATACAGACACCAGGCAAAGCAAAAAGCTGGATTTCGGCAATTATTTGCGCGTTCGTCCGGTAAAAAATAAGCTCGAGTATCAGTTGATTACGGAGAATAATGTGACCTTACAATTCGTCAATAATCGTAAAGACTTCCAGTTTACATTAACCGATTATTGGGGAAATCGTATAACCGGGGCAAAGGTTACCAACGCCAAAGGAAAAAGGATAAAATACGATCCTAACGGCGGGCTGTATAAAAGCAGGTATCCCGGAACAGACGGATACATAAAGATCGTTCACAACGGTATCAGCAATTATTTTACTTATGATGCAGATGATAACGATATCCACCGTTACAAACCAACCATCACCCAAAGAGCAGCCCATATATTTTCCATTAAACAAATAAAAAAAAGATTCTCTAAGAAGCGTTATCGATCAAAACAGTCATCAAATAGTTATCGCAGCTTCATGGTGTTTAGCAAGCCACGCTATAAGCCTTATGATACGGTAAAATTTAAAGCCTATGTTTTAAATGGGAATGGAGAGAATATACCTACTAAAAAAGTAAATATTATGTTGGATGGTCCCCAGGGACCTAAACGCATTGCCTTACTGGACCCCTACCGTCCCGGCGGCTACGAATACCGGTTTGTTTTGGCGGATAGCCTGGGATTAAAACTGGATGCTGATTATTTCATCCGCCTTACCGACTCAATCAATGACCGGTCCCAACAGCTTACGTCCGGATCGTTCAGGTATGAAGACTACGAGTTGAAATCTTTAAGCTTTAATGTCCGAACCGATAAAGCCACGCATCATCCTGGCGAGCCGATAACGCTTTTTATGAAGGCAACCGACGAAAATGAACTGGCCGTTCCGGATGCCCGTGTAGAAATGGTAGCCAGGTTGCAGTATGTGAATGCATTTTATGGAGATTCCGTTTTTGTAAAAGATACATTGTGGACGCGGAATATGGTGTTGGATCCGATAGGAGAAACGAAGCTGGTTTTGCCAGATAGTATTTTCCCGGACGCTGCATTATCGTTTACAGTAAATATAAAAATGCTGAACAGTAATAATGAAGTAAGATATAATAATCAATATCTCAGTTTCGATGTCCGGAATATAAAACCCGCGAAAGAGATAACAGCTCAATTTATTAAAGATAGTCTCAGCTTTAGCTATATTGATTCGGGGGAAGAGCCAATCGTAAAAGGATGGTTGTACAAAAGCACGGCAAGAGGCGCCATCATTGACTCGCAACGGGTACAGCTCCCTTTGTCTATACCTGTTGATTACAAGGCGTATGCTTATGATCTGCATCTGGATAATGGTATGGACACCACAATTGAACTTAGTGTCTTTACTCCCGATATACAACCCCTGGCAATTCAAAAGGAAAACCAACTGCATCTGGCTGTTGTTAACCCGCATAAAGTTCCTTTCTGGTATACGGTATTTTCGGGTGATGAAGTGTTATTGAAGGGATATACGAGCCGCCTGGATACATTGATAAAGCATTCAGCTGAACGGGCGGCTCACTTTCGAATCAACTACTTCTGGGATGATGAAGAACAGAGTAAAGAGGTAAGCGCTTTTTATAACGCCAACAAGCTCGACATAAAACTGTTGGCGCCCGATATGGTGTACCCCGGGCAAAAGGTAAATATGAAAGTGAGGGTGCTTGATCCCAAAGAAAACCCGGTGGAGAATGTTGATGTGACGGCGTATGCGCACACTGCCAAATTCAATAGCGGGACGCCGCAGATACCCCGGTTTGGAAAAATGTTTTACCAGAGAAAAACCAGGCCATTTGAATTTGAAAGTGATGAGTTATATGCCAACAACAGTATTCGCCTCAATTGGCAAAAATGGGCCAGGGAGCTGGCTTTGGATACACTGGCTTACTACCGGTTTACGCACCCTAACCAGCTATATATGACAACAGAGCCGGCAAGGGATAGCATTACACAGTTCGCACCTTTTGTAATGAAGGATGGCAATATTGAAGCGGTTAATATTATTTATGTAGACGAGGTGCCGGTTTTTTATTACAACGCACAACAGTTACAGCATTATGCATTTAATATAACACCAGGCGTTCATAGCATCAGGTTGAGAACATCCGATCACGAAGTATGGATAAAAGAGATGTATTTCAGAGAAGGAGTAAAAACAACTTTTAGTGTGCTGGCCGATTCAACCAATCGCCAGGCCCATGTAGTACCTAAGAAGCCCATATTAAGTGATGATGAAGCAGGCAGGTTAAACCGGTATATGATTAAGGTGGCGGATAATTTTGAAGGCGCTAAAACTTTTGTACATGATGATAGTGTTAAGCTATGGCTGAACCCACCGCCTTTATTGGGGTCAAGAGGACGCGACCGGCTGGTTGGGCCGTTAAGAAGCAGCCTGCTTTATTTTCAATCAGCAGGAGTCAATCACTCCTTCTTCAAAGAACCGGGCTATACATATACCTTTTCACCGGGGCTTATCAAACAAAAATCCTATAAAGGTCTTTACGCATTTGATACCGTGTTAAGCAATCAACATGCTTTGGCAGAAGCCTATAACCACCAGGTATTAAGAAACAGAGACTATGATAGCATCTGGAATGAGTTTCTAAATTTAAGAAGCCGTACTACTCAGCTATATCAGAGAAACATGGATTTTGATACGACCTTTGGAAGACTGCAATATAATATTGATACAGCATTTACTAACCGGCTGCCGTATATCAAAAACATATTGATCAGTAACCCTGCAAAACCTCACCAGCTTTTGATACTAAGCGGTAACGATAACACGGTTCAAAGCTTACCCGCCGGAACATATGATATATTGTTTCTTTTACAGGATAACCGGTATATGAAAGCAGCTGCGCTGGACGTGCGCCCCGGAGGTATCAACTATTATCGCTGGAGTTCTTTACAACTAAACAAGGCCGATGCTTTCAGTGTTCAATTGGATGCCAGTATCAAGTCGGAGAAAAACCTCAGGAATCATACTGCGGTGATACCTTATGAAACGCTGACATTGTTTAACAGTCAGGGTTTTGATCGGTCGAAGCTTACAAAAACAATGATCGGTCGTGTTATAGATGCTACAACCAAACAACCCATAACGGGAGCAAGTGTGACAATCAATGGTCTTACCGGCGGCGTGATTACTGATGAGAAGGGATTGTTTAAAATCAATGTGCCGCAAAAAGGAAAAATACTTATTTCGATGATTGGCTATTTGGCTGCTACTGTAAAGGCGATTAACGGGAATGCAGGAGAT
>JBCNOR010000249.1:0-7154 GCA_039593785.1 Niabella sp.
TCAGTAATTACCAGCATAAATATTTTTTTTTGATGAACAGCGCCAGCTATCTGCCTTTACTGTATATTTTACCAATTGGCCGGCATTTGCATTACCAATTGAATTGTAGTGCGCATTGACCTATCGTTATTACCGATTTGAGATGTCTAAAATAAGTATTCCTGATGAAACCGGCTGATTGAATGTTTACTATGATTAGTTAACAGATCCTTTTGGAGTTTAATTTACGAAGCGGGAACGTTTTGTTGTATGCATGTAACCCCATTCCCCCGGCTGCGGGGGATGATAATTACCCTGGTTGAGTTTGCCTGGAAGTTACTTTTTATACTTATTCCGGAATACCTGACAACCCGGCCTACGATGCCCCATAGATTATGATTTTGTTTCTTGCCAATTTTATAGTTCCCCGGCACCTGGTTCGATTTGCCTCCTGCACACTATGGGAAGCCTGCTATTGCAACGGGCTTTTTCACTGCAACTATATTTGTTTATTACTATTAATTGATTCCTTCTTTTTATGGATGCCCGCCCCCACCTGCTGCTCCATAAATCTGCCCGTTGGCATAACTGGCATCGCTTGCGGCTAACTGCACATAAATAGAAGCCAGCTCTGCGGGCTGGCCCGGGCGCCCTAACGGCGTATCTTCCCCAAAGGTCTTTAACTTTTCCGGTGTAGATCCTCCGCCTAATTGTAATGGCGTCCATATAGGCCCGGGTGCAACACCGTTTACCCGTATACCTTTTGGCCCCAGCTGCTTGGCTAACGACCGGACGAAATTAGTGGTGGCCGCCTTGGTGATGGCATAATCAAAAAGCTCAGGAGAAGGATCTTCTGCCTGCACCGACGTAGTGGCAATAATACAGGCGCCGGGCCTGAGGTGCGGCACTGTTGCTTTTATAATCCAGAAGGGCGCATAAATATTGGTCTTCATGGTCCAGTCAAATTGCTCAGTGCTGATATCCCCGATAGACTCATGCGATTGCTGGCGGGCAGCATTACTTACCAGAATATCAAGGCCGCCCAGCTCCTGTACCGCTTTTGCCACCAACTGTGTACAAAAATCCTCACTGCGCAAATCGCCGGGAATAGCCACCGCGCGCCGTCCTTCCTTACGAATCAGCTCAATCACTTCCTTTGCATCGCTTTCTTCTGCCGGCAGGTAATTAATGGCCACATCGGCTCCTTCTCTTGCATAAGCGATAGCTGCAGCACGCCCCATGCCTGAGTCGCCACCCGTTATCAAAGCCTTTCTACCGGCCAGTCGCCCCGACCCTTTATAAGTTTTCTCGCCATGGTCGGGCCTGGGTTCCATCTTATTAGCCAGGGCGGGCCAATCCTGGTGCTGCTCTTTAAACGGGGGTTTGGGATACTTTGACCGGGGATCTTCGAGGCTTAACATAAATTGCTGAGAGGGTGCTCCCTCTTCTGCCCAGGCGGTATGTATAGCCATTGCAGCTACGCCGGTGCCGACGTTCAGAATAGCTTTTCTACGGGATATCCAATTTTTATTGATCATTGGTTTAAAGTTTATGTTTACTTTTTTGAGACAAACTTTATACCATGGCCGTGTTACATGAAACATGTAACAGCATTGGTTATGTACTATCTTACTACGTGATAAAGATTAACCTTTGGGATACATGAAATGGAGTTTTCAAATAAAGCCGTTGATCATCTATTTTAAACGATTACTTTTCTTAGCTGAGGATGGCGCCAATTGCATAATATGAAAAAATATTTTGACTTGCTACTTTTGGCCAGGGCGCTACACAGGTTTCAATTGATCAGCATGAGAAACCAGCTGTTACAATTAAGTGATACAGCAAGCCTCAAACGCTGTTAGCTGAATACCTGAATGCATTGCACTTTATTTTTAACGGGTGTCAAAAAAGCTATGGGCGATGCAGAGAAAAATCCCACTAAGGACTGGCAGAGAGCAGAAACTGAACCGCATGGGGAGCAGCCGGTAGAAAACTAAATAAATTACACGCGGCTTTGTTAAGTAAATTATCTAATTTGCTTCCCCTTGATCAAACATAAAAGCTGAAAGACCTGGTGACAGCAGGTGGAACTTGAAACGTGCAGCAATAAAACCCGATAATTATTTAAATAAAATATACTATAAGCATGGCCATACAACAAAAGGAAATAGACCAACTCTTGTCTCAACTCAACAATAAAGAAATTAAATTTTCTGACGTACTCCAATTTATTGAAGCGCACTACACCCATACACCG
Organism: Niabella sp.; assembly: GCA_039593785.1. Classification (GTDB taxonomy): domain Bacteria; phylum Bacteroidota; class Bacteroidia; order Chitinophagales; family Chitinophagaceae; genus Niabella. Next base: position 2,240 of record JBCNOR010000249.1, read on the forward strand.
GCAGCTTTTAAAAATGGTGAACAGCTGAATGCGGCTACGGAAAACCAGGGTAGCGCAAAGGTTTTGCGCTTCGCCCAGCTGAATAAGTTATCTGAAACCGATACATTAAGGCTGTTTGCCGAACATTACGATGATGTTGTAGCAACACCCAATGCTGTTAACCACCAAAACATCAGGCAATTTATGCAATGCGGTTGGGAAGGCGTACGTTTTGAAAGCGAGGCGCTTAACGAAAAATAATGTAACATTCTAAATAGGGTCTGTTTAATAACTGAGAGTTCCCCTAACCTTTGAGTAAATTAAGTAGAAATGCCACAAATACCCGAATATTTTTGAAACAATAGCAAAAGGTAATAGCCTTTTTGTACTGGGTGAATATTGGCAAAATGATTGCTTCAAGGGTTTTTAAGACAAGCTCCAAATAAACTTGCAGACATTGAGCCACTTTTCTACATCCGTCTTGAGAAAGCTTGCCCCAGAGCGCTTATTCGTACCTGCCGGCCGGTCAGGCAGGCATTAGTGGCACTTACATAGCATGTCCTAAATAAATAGCAAAGCCCCCGAAAACGGGGGCCCTTGCTTATAACTACCAAACCAAACTACTCTCTTTATCAGACCTTATCTTCCCGCCATTTTTTAAAGATGGCATTTACGATGCGGTCTACCTCGCGGGATGTTATCCTCCTGTCATTTAATTCATCCGTTGCCCATCCCTGTAATATTGTTTTATCGCTACTGGCATCAACCATTGTGATCGTTATCGTTCCTTCCCTTGTAGGTACATTATAATTATCATAGCCTACAAACCTTTGCGGGTAATAAACCCTGTAAAACCTCCTGGCATAGGGATTATAAAAAGTTCTGAATCCGCCCCAGGTGTACATAGGTTCTGAAGCCACCCTTGTTCCTTTTTCAACCAGCACATCATAACTCAGTATTACATCGGGGTTACGCTTTACTTCTTTCCATCCCTGCGTTCTGGCCAGCTCTGCACTTACCGCGTCTTTTATGCGCTGTTCAGCTATCCCGGCCTTTGATCCCCGCTCATTCCTTTGAGCCCAGGCGAAGGTTTGATAGTTACCAAAATCAACGTTCCTGGCTTTTTCTATATGTGCTGTAGGACCACAACCAGAAACTATAAGAGCTAATATTGCAACTATACCCAACAGCGCTACTCTTTTCATCTTCTAAAGTATTGTTACACCTATAAGACGCTAAAACAGCAAAAATGATTACAGCCTCAATGCAAAAAAATTGTGAAAGAAAAATGAAAACTGAATGGACTTTAAGGAAAGTTTAAGGTATTATTTCAAACAAAAAAACCTGTTGCTTTTCTTTAATATTAAAATTGTTATCAGCCACTAAAACCAGGGACCGGTGGCCATTAGGCAGCAAAGGCCCCATTGTAATGCCCTCTACATTATCAATATATCTTTCAAGGGAATTGAGATTGAAAAGCAGCTTTTTAACAGCAGGTTTATAATTTGTATTTTGGTATAAACTCGTTATAGTACTTACATCGGTTGCTTTTGAAAAATCAGCCAGGTATATTTTGATCACACAATTCTCCAAACCCGTGGAAAACGATCGCTCTAACACTAAAAACCGGTTCTCCCCGATATTTAATATTTCAGGTATCCCGTTAATACTAAAAGCTGTATTGGGAACAGGTTCAGCCGCTATCGCATCCAACAAATAGCCATATTGCCCTACCGCTTTTTTGGTTTTGACATCAAACTTTGTAAAGCGAACCGGCGCATTAGCATAGGAAGCCGTTGCCAAAGGGCCATCTTCGTGAATAGCGCCTTCCATGCTGGCCCAGAGGTGCCGGTAATCAAGGGAAAAGCTCAATCCCTCCAAAACATCATTTTCCCTTGCTCCGCTATCCCCCACATACATGTGCAGGTTGGCAGGAATCAGGAAGCTGTCCTTAAACCGGCCTTTCAGGTCCATTTCATAAATCCAGGGATTTTGGTAGACCATTCGATTACTGCGAATAGCTTTATCACCCTCGCTACTCCAAACCAGTGTTTTCGTTTTTTTATTGTAACGGATCGACTCGGGGTCTGCAGCATGTTCGGGCAAAATCTTCAGCGCAGGGAATGTATCATTCTGTGCATTCTTCAGGGTTTCAACTGACAGAAATCTTACCGAATCAATTTTATAATTGTTGATATCAATAGCGGCAGTATAAAAACGGGCAGCACTGGTAGCCGAGCGTTCATCGCTGATAATAAAATATTTGTTTTCGGCAGCATTATAGTCAATACCTGATAAGCCGCCCACCCAGGTGTTTTGCAGGCGCAGATCATAAGGTATTACATACTCATCTAAAAATTTCAAGGATGATATATGGGTAACTCCTTCGCCGCTTTTAGCAGCCTGTTGAGCTATATTGCAACTGCTGCAAAAACCGGCTATAAATAATCCAATAAAAAGAAGATGTCGCACGTAACAAGTTTTAAACAAAACTAAGGGAATCAACAGCTAATGAAGATTAAAAATAAATAAAGTTACAAGCCTGTAAGCCGGATTCTGTACTTTATCATACTTCGACAGGCTCAGTATGACAAGGTGGTTATCATTTATCTGTTCCGCAAGTTGCCCTGCGGAATCAATCTGCCTACCCTCCCCGATAGTTTTGCAACATTTTGCCGGGCCGGCAAAAGATCGGGGTTTACATGGCATTTCAGCACACAAGGTTTACCCAAAATACTTATTACTAAATATTCCCGTGAGCTCTTACCTCACATTTTCACCTTTTCCCGTAAAAAACAGGTAGTTATTTTCTGTGGCACTTTCTATCCCCGCTTTACGCGAAGCCCGGCTATTCACCGGTGTGCTGCCCTGTGCTGTCCGGACTTTCCTCCCTTTAAAAAAGGCGATAACCCGGCTTGTAACTGTGCAAAGATAGTTGTTATTTGTTAGCCAGCTGAACTGCAGCAACCAGCGGTGTTGTGTCACTCACTTGTACTATTGAATATATGGCATCTCTAAACTGCAGCTAGTCTTTTATTTCAGTTATAGTAACACCTGTAAAGCAATCATCAGCGCAGTTTTTGGGGAAGTACCCGCATGTTGAAATCATGCCCTTATTGTTGGCTTCAAAAAAAATAAGGTTTTCATCTTCATCCATGCGCAGCCACACATGTTTAGCTTTATCATATATTTCGTCCAGTGTTAAAGAAGCATCATAACCTTTATGGGTATTCAGAGTTTCCTTGGTTTCTGTCCACTCCGCGTATAGTTTTATTTTAGTTCTATCCTGTTCATCCGGGATCATACTTTTATAAGTTCTGCCAGTAACCTTCCCATTATTGACCTGCACTACCATAGAAGAAGAGAAACCCGTCCAGGAACTCCAGGTTTGTGTATACGTATAACTGTTGTTGCTGGCGGCTTTAAAATCGAGCCAGGTGTTATAACTCCGATGAAATGCATCGCTGCTATAAAAGCGCTCCTTTTTACAGGACTGCATTAAAAACAATAAGCTTACAGTAAAAGCCATCCAATATTTCATAAAACATTATTTTATTTATTGAACGTGCTTTAAAATAGGAACGCAACTAATATTTAAAAAATATTTCGGTTGCGCCATACCCGTAACGGGAATCGTATTGATTGACGAAATAGCTTACCTCTTTCTTTAACCTCAATGCATCATGAATCTCGTCCCTTAACTTCCCGGTTCCTACTCCATGTATAACAACCAGTGTGGGTTGCATATGCGCCACTGCCAGGTCGTAAAACTTTTCAAAAGTTTTTAATTGCAAGGTCAGCATTTCAAAATTATTCATCCGCTCATGGTTATCCGAGAGCTTCTCTATATGCAGATCAACAACGCTGCGCGCAGGCTCCAGGTGTTTGCGTGCCTCCTTAGCATTGTATATTTTAAAGCCCTTATTGGCCAGCTTATCCAGCGGCAATTTTATCTCTTCGGGGGCTTTATCGGGATATTTCTCTAATAACAAATACGAAAAAGAAGCTTCATTTTTTTTCTTTAGCTCTTCTATGCGATTAAATAATTGCTTGGGCTTTAATTTAATTACACTCTCAAAATGGTCTGCTTTGTTCTTTTCTGCAACCGGTAATGAAAAATCGAATTCAAAAGCCGGGCTGTCGCTCATATCAGAAAAATCTACATCATGGATGTAAAAGTTCTCAAATGGCTGGATGCTGTTTTTGAGCTCAAAGTCGGCCTCGCCGAAGAAAGTCAGCTTGTAATCAAATTTATAAACCGCCTTACTGTTATTAACGAGGTATACTTTCAACTTTTCTACATATTCGTCCCCAAACTCATCGGTATCCATTACCGGCAGAAAATTGAGCCAAACGCCATTCTCTATACGGTCTTCCTTTGCTGTTTTCTCCTTCCGGATATCGTCTACGTATTTTTTGGGAGCGGGCTGCGGGTTTCCTTTTTTCTTTTGTGTAAAACGTTTGTAATAAGGAAAATCAACCTGGTCGAGGTGCACGGGAAACTTAACACCCCGCACTTCGATCATCGCCATATTTTTGTTGATAAATTCTACGATCTCTCCTTCTTCATCGGAATGAAGCACTAATACTTTATCTCCTACCTGATATTTCATCAGTAAATTTTTTATTGTTTTAATGGTCTGATGGAACTACGCACTAGCACTCTTCATCTAAAAGAAATCTTAACATGCTTCGTTTCATCTGGCAAAATTACAACATAAACAGGATTTACAGAATGGAGATCAGAACTGCGGGGGTATTGGATATGTGTTCGGCGGATAATAATATGTCACCGCTATGCGGCTAAATTAATGATCAAACAATGGTTCTATTGATATTACGCCGCTATGCGGCTCATCAATGACAGCATTCCCGGGTCGGAATAAAACCTACAAGGTCTATTGATATTACGCCGCTATGCGGCTCATCAATGACA
>JBCNOR010000025.1:0-18202 GCA_039593785.1 Niabella sp.
TGGCACCAACTCAAAGTGGATTTCGAAAAAAATAAATCGAAGGTAAGCCTCAACGCAGGATACAAAACCCTGGATGATGAATACTTATTCAACAGGACGCTGACGGCCAACCAGAATACTTCCAGGCTTTTTCAGTCGTTATTATTATATCAGCAGGAGCTGGGCAATGCCACGTCATTAATTACCGGCTTTAATTACCAGCACCGGGTAATAAGGTCTAACGACAGGGGCAATCATTCACTCAATATTGCAGCTCCGTTTGTGAGCCTGTCGCAACAATTGGGTGCTTATTTTAACCTCCTGCCTTCGGTAAGGGTTGAGTTTATCGGGGATAATCATCCTGAGCTGTTGCCGCAACTCAACGCCTCTTTCCATATCAATAGCTGGCAGTTAAGGGCCAGCGGCGGCAGAACCATACGCGACGCAGATTTTACCGAGCGGTATAATAATTATGGGAAAAAAATGGTTCCTAAAGGACAAAGTGTAGGTAGTCCTGGGCTGGTGCCGGAAGTTTCGTGGAGCTACGAGGCAGGGTTCGACTGGTTTTATGAATCAGCTTTACGTATATCATCCACTTTTTTCCAACGCTTTCATACCAAGTTGATCGACTGGGTGAGCACGCCTTATGCAAACATGCCCAGGCAGGAGAACCTGGATGCCACGGGCTCATATTCCCTCGCCAAAAATATAGCAGAAGTAAACACGACCGGCCTGGAGACAGACCTGCAGTATAGAGCCCCAATAAGTGAACAACAAAAACTGATGATTAATGCAGGATTGGTTTGGTTGTATAGCAAAAGCAGTGAGGTGAATCCGTCTTTTTACATTTCTTCTCATGCACGGTTTCTAAGCAATTTTAATGTGCAATACGAGCTGGGCAACGCGTCTTTGAGCTTTACGGGTATTTATAAATCCCGGAGGCCGCAACAGGCTGCGGGTATTAATGCTTTTATTAGTAAAGACTATTTCCTGTTGAACGGCAGGGCTTCTTATAATTTTTCACAACAAAGACTGGCAGTATTTGTACAGGTGGATAATATTTTTGACAGAAAGTACAGCGATTTGCTGGGAGCAATAATGCAGGGCAGATGGCTGCAGTGCGGGGTAAGCTTTAGGTTGAGCAAATAGAAGGGAAATTAACAAATCAGTGCGTTAGTAAAAAAAGGGATGCATTTGAGTATGGCGTATTCGAATGACCCTTATTTCATTTACTCCTACATAATAGGTAATTCTGAATTTATGAATTTCAAACGCTCTGTAAGATAAATCATTGTTGACACGATATTTATCCGGAGGATGCCTGTGGGGATTGACAGCAAGTTGCTTAATGCAGGAGAGAATTTCCGCCTTCACCTTCTCTGCATTTTGAAGAGAGCTTTTCCTGATATAAACATAGGCCTGTTTAATGGCGTTCCTGGCCTCAACATCTATAATGACGTTTAGTGTCGCCATTACCAGGTTTGCATTTCCTTTTCCAGATCGTTAATTGTAATAAAAAGACCCTTATTCATTCGTTCCATTGCTTCATCCAACTCTTTATTATATTGTTCCAGGGACGCTTTGTTTATTTTCTCCGCTCCTGGCTTTAAAAAAGATTTCATCATCTCGATAAGAGACTTTTTTTGCGATTCATCAAGAAGTAAAAAGTACTTTAAAAACTCTCTGTCAATAGTTGCTGCCATTTCCTATGTGTTTAAACAAATTTATTTCTTTTTTTATGTTTTTTAATAAAAAAGCCAGGAAATTGCTATAATGAATGAGGCCACGGTTTAAACCGCGGCCTCGATTATTTCTATTAAAACATTTCGATCTTAAAACCGCTTCTTTTTAAAGTTGCCGTTATTATTACCGTTGCCGTTACGGCGGTTGCCGTTATTATTATTGTTGTTGTTATTGCTGCGTTGCTGCTGGAACTTATTACGTTTTCCAAAATTATTATTTTTGGACAGCGCCAGATCCTGCTTCATGCTATACGCTTTAACATAAGGCGTATTGGTAAACTCCAGCTGTCCATCAGTGATGGAATTTAGCTCACTCTGGATGGCATCGTCATGCACTACTTCCTTATGCCAGTTATTATATGCCAGTTTCATATAATAAGCTATAGCGTTGGCAAAGCCCTGCTTTTTTTCGGGATCCTGTTCTGCTAAAGCTTTGTCAATTACATCTTCCAGGTTTTTGCCCAAATGAGAAAATCTAGAAGAACGTTTGGGGTAAGGAATGGGTTGTGGCTTGGCCTTGTAAGTCTCCCTGGTTGGAATGGGATAAGGAGACTTTACTTCAAGCGTAAAATCAGAAATTAAAAACAAATGATCCCAGAGCTTGTGCCTGAAATCCTCAACATTTTTAAGATGGGGGTTTAAAAAGCCCATTAGTTCAATAACGGCTTCTGCATTACGCTGTCTTCTTTCAGGATCTTCGATAGCCTGTATATGTTCCACCATTTTCTGTACATGCCGCCCATACTCGCGCATCGCCAGGTGGTTTCTTGTGGTATTATATTCCATAAAAACTTTTGGTAAAAAATGTATCTGCAAACAAACTTTTGTGTGGTGTTATACCTTTGCAGCTATTTAGCAAAGATATAGGAAAAACGGTTATTTATAATAATGGCAATAATTTTAGATACGGAAGGGGTTGGGGGTACAACTTACATGGGCTATTTAGCGAGAGCCCTGTTCACCGGTATAAAGTCGGCATTGCCGGAAGAACGGTTTATTGGCCCGACAACCGTTGATATACAAGGCCTGGCATCTGATGCCGGTGCTGGCGACCTGCCCGCTCAGAAAGGATTATTTTATCAAAAAAAGACGGGAAAATGGCTGCAACAGGTACAGGCAACTGTTTTTATCAGCTTCAAAAGAATGTTAAAAACAGATTATCCGCTGAAGCAGGTGTTAATTATTGCAGGTGAGGAGCCCATCAATGACGAGAAAACAGTTCGTTTGGCCACGAATATTTGCTTTATATCGGAGGGATTGCAACAGCTTTTTAATGAAAAATACCCCGATCTGGCTTCCAGAAGCATCTTGCTCGACGGTGTAGTGGATTTCAAAGTTCCGGATTATAAGACAACTGATGATATCCGGGACACCGTTGCCTCAGGGCGGGAGTATTTTATTCTGACGGATTTTAATCTGACCCGGGAAAGCCTGACCACTGTTTTAAAGGGATTTTCTGCCTTCAAAAGAATGTTACACAGCAGCTGGAAATTTATGGTGGTACTGCGGTCAGAGGAAACAATAAAGCGAACCCATATAGAGGAGCTTTTATCAAATTATAAATACCGGGAAGACGTTATTGTAACGAACGAGGAATTAGTAAATGAAAAACTAAGGGACGCGTATGCATTGGTTAGCATGGATGATTCTGAAAGGCTTCCGGTTCCCGTCATCGAAGCTGCGCGGGTACACACACCTGCTATTGTTCCCGAAACGAAATCGGTTAGGGCCGGTTTGGGGGACTCGGTTATTTATATAGAAGGCAAAACCAGCGAAGCCGTGGGGGAGATGCTGATGAAAATATATAAGGATGAAAATTTCAGGCAGAACCTGGTAAAAAGCCTGAAAGGCATTACACCACTACACAACTCAAATACGACAATACAGGCGCTGGTGAGACTGTTTAAGTAACCAGCAGCGTTATAAATGCTTACTTTTGCGGCTTGAATGATTGGAAGATGCAATATTCCCAATAAAAAGGACGAACCCTGCCCGTTGCAGGCAGGCCCGTCCGACCGGATCATCCGGGCGGGCATCAGACCATAAAAAAAACTAAAAAATACGGATGAAACCGACAGGATTAAAATTTTCATTTTCTTTACACTCCGAAGGTTTGACGAACTCCTTTGGAGTGTCCTTTGGACAGGTGTATGAAAATTTCAATCATCAAAGGTACCCTGTCTGCTACAGGCAGGCATTCGACCATTAAAGACCTTCCGAACGGCATTTAGCCGGGCGGGCATAAACATTTACGGATGAAAAAATCGACAATTACTATTGATGTGCAGATGGATGAAAACCGGGTGCCGGATTCTATACAATGGAGCGCTACCGAAAGTTCGGCTGACAATGCGCAAAAAGCCAAGGCCATGATGATCGCTTTCTGGGATAGTGCAGATAAAGCGGCTTTAAGAATTGATTTGTGGACAAAAGATATGATGGTTGATGAAATGGCCGATTTTTTTTATCAAACGCTGATGACCATGGCCGATACTTATGGGCGTGCTACCAAATACCAGGACCAGGTGGCTGATATGAAAAACTTTGCAAAAGATTTTTATAAGAAGTTTCAGACCAAACAGGTAGCCGAAAATAAAGCGGGTTAATTTTGTAACCGCAAAGTGCGCGAAGAAATATCGCAAAGAAAGATAACCTGAAAATGACTGAAAATCACCTATCTAATATTGTAATTGGGCTGGCAATGCAGGTCCATCGATCTCTCGGGCCGGGCCTCTTAGAGAACGCCTACAAAGAATGTTTGTTTTATGTGTTAGTTAAAAATGGACTGTTTGTAGAAAAAGAAAAGGCCATGCCGCTGATGTTTGAAGAAGTTCGATTGGACTGTGGATATAGACTTGATTTGCTGGTTGAGAAAAAGTTAGTTGTTGAGATTAAATCAGTAGAATTGTTAAACAATGTACATCTCGCCCAGACATTAACGTATCTAAAGCTGGGAGGTTTTAAGCTTGGATTATTAATGAATTTTAATGTTACCATGCTAAAGAACGGGATGCGGAGGGTAGTAAATAACCTGTGAAACGAAGTTTTTTAACACAGCTCTTAGCGATCTTTGCGTTTTAGAGTTATCAGCGTCAGATGCAGGTAAAAGAGCTATAAATTTTTAATCACATCGCAAAATGAGTTTGCGCTCTTTGCGGTAATAATAGTACGTAATTGAGTTTTAAGCTAAAAGACATTATTGTATTTGAGGATGACAGTGTTATTGCGTTGAATAAGCCGCCGGGCATGCTTTCCATTCCGGACAGGGAGGCTTCTGAGCCAAGTTTAAAGGATTGGTTGCAACAGCAATACCCCGAAATATATACGGTTCACCGGCTGGATAAAGATACCAGCGGGTTGATCATTTTTGCAAAAACGACCTCAGCTCATAAACATTTCAGCCGCCAGTTTGAAGAAAGAAAGACTGTGAAGATCTACCTGGGATTGCTCATTGGATCCGTTTTGCCTGCTGAAGGCACTATTGATCAGCCGATTGCTGAAAGCACTACGAAACGGGGCACGATGCTTATTCACAAACGTGGAAAGGCCGCCATTACCGATTACCAGGTGTTGAAGGATTTTAAATTATATAGCTGGGTACAGTTCCGCATTCATACAGGCCGTACGCACCAGATACGTGTACATACTAAATTCCTGGGCAACCCTCTGGTAGGAGATCCCATTTACGGCGATGGCCGAACTATACTACTATCTTCCTTTAAAAATAAATTTAAACTGAACAAGGATACATTGGAGGAAAAACCAATGCTCAGCCGTTTGGCCCTGCATGCCTTTCAGCTAAAAATAACCGATGAAAATAACCGCACCATTGAATTGGAAGCGCCGCTTTACAAGGATATGAAGGTAACCATCATGCAGATGGAGAAGTATTTGAAGAAATAGTTCGGTTGTAGTTTATCATCACCACAAATTCCGCTGGCTGTAAATTTCGGGAAGACCTTTTCGCAGCCGTCGCCTCAATACGGCAGGCAAACCGGATGGATTGGTACGCCAGTTCTTGCAATTAACAACCTACTCTGTACAAGGGCCAGGTAAAAATCATAGTTAAGACACAAAGTGTACAATTTTACAGCATTTCTATTTTGTATATATTTAAATATTACTATTTTTATCCGCAAATTGACTGACTTGTGAAATACCTGTTTGGCTAACACGTACATATATTCGTTGAGTCGGTAAATAACCAGTTGGGAAAAACTCTCTTTTTTTACTTAAAAACATAAAAATGAAAACACAAATTTCAGCTAAACATGAAAAGCTTTTGATGAAAAATCAGCTTCCTACGAGAAAAATTTTTTACCGTTTTTTTGCTATTTTCCTGGTGGCGACCATAAGTATGCAAGCCTGTACCAAAAACAATGCAGATCCACACGGAAATACTGTTAAGCGGTCGGTTGAGGATTGTCCTTTATGTATTTATTTTAATTCAGTAGATGCCGTTGCCGAAGGCTGTAATGTTACAGTTTCTTGGAATTATAATATTGAACCTCAAAACTACAGCATGTTCCAAATTGAAACTAGTTCTGATGGTATAAATTTCCCGGTAATAGCGATCATTAATGGCCATCCAGGGCAAACGGGTCTTTCTTATACACATACTTTTTCCAGTCCTACACGCTTCTATCGTGTAGTGCAAGTAGATCAAGATGGGAATAGAAGAAATTCGCCTGTTTTTGCTGCAGTAAGAACCGGTACTTGCAATGGTAATCCTCCTACACCTGTGTTGGGAGAAACAGCGACAAGTGCCCCTTTTGCAGTTTGTAAGGACCCGCAATCCATGAATGTATTTGTTAAGGGTGCAAATAATAACTTATTACATAAATGGTATTCTATTACTGCGGGCTGGTCTGGCTGGTCTGATTTCGGTGGAAATATTACATCGCAGCCTGTCGCAGTTAGTAAAGATCCGTACACAGTTGATGTTTTTGCGAAAGGACCTAATAATAATTTGATGCACAAATGGTATCATACTTCTACTGGTTGGTCTAATTGGATAGATAGGGGTGGTTATATAACTTCTGCGCCTGTTGCAGTCAGCAGAAATTCATCTACAATAGATGTATTTGCTAAAGGCGCCAATGACAATCTGGTACACTTGTGGTATTCCATAAATCCGGGTTGGTCTAACTGGGTTGATAGGGGCGGAAATATAGCATCGGGACCTGCGGCAATTAGTAAAGATGCCTATACGATAGATGTTTTCGCAAGAGCACCTAATAACAATCTGGTGCATATTTGGCACCATACGTCTTCTGGCTGGTCAACTTGGACAAATCGCGGAGGGAATATAATTTCAGATCCTTCTATTGTTAGCAAAGACCCGAATACAATTGATGTTTTTGCCTTAGGAACTAACAATAATTTAATGCATATGTGGTATTCCACGTCCTCCCCGGGCTCTGGATGGTCTAATTGGATAGATCGAGGTGGTAATATTACCTCTAAACCTATAGGCGTTAGCAAAGATCAATATTCCATTGATGTATTTGCTTCTAATGCAAATAATAACCTGCTACATATGTGGTATTCCACCTCTTCTCCAGGCTCAGGCTGGTCCACCTGGACAAATCATGGCGGCAGTTATGTGTCCATGAACGCTGCAAGTAAAGACGCTTATTCTTGGAACGTATTTGGCCTTACATCAAATGGCAATTTGATACAACAATGGTATCACTCCTCAACAGGAGGATGGGCTGCACTAGAAAATTTTTAAGTTCCCTTTAATGTATAGAAGAAGAGGCTGTCTTCTATGTTGAAAACCAAGCCTCGAGTGTTAAAAATTTCAATGCTGCATCAGCTTTTGGCTGGTGCAGTTCTTTTTCAGGTCCTATAAAAACAATCTTCTCTTAGCAGACATTGTTACACAAGCTGCAATTTCATGTATTATTTTTACAGGTAGCCAAATGCAAACTCAAAAGAGTGGTCTTGTTTGCAAGCCACAGACAACCTCCTGCATTTAATGGCGGACCTGAGTTTTTATAAGCCAAATAAATATATCCTAACTCTATAAAACTAAAAAAATAAAAAGCTTCTTATCCAAGGATTCCTGTTACATATTCTTTTTGATTTACAAGAACATACCTGATCCGGTTCAGTAACTTCCGGGAAACTTTAATAATGGCTTTATTTCCGTTCATTCTGGGCAGTAGCTGTTTGTAATATAATAACAACGCCGGATCCTTTCTAATGGCCATCCAGGAGCATTCGATCAAGATTGCTTTGATAAAAGCGTTTCCTCTTCGGCTTAAACCTCCAATTCTTTCGGTTTCTCCACTACTGTGTGTCGTGGGAGTCAGTCCACAATAACTGCATAAATGATCAATCTTTTTAAAACGCGCTATATCTCCCAACTCTGTTAATAATACTATTGCTGAAATGAGTCCTATTGACGGCACACTCATAAGTAGTCTCATGTTTGTAGAATATTTATCAGTAGCTGCCAACTGTTTAATACTTAGCTCCAGGCTTTTTTGTTGGCAGATGAGGAACTCCAATTCTTCTAAAAAGATCGTTAACGCTACTTTGTCTCCCTGTTCTGATAAGGGCACAGTATATAACCACGCTATAAAACTTTTAGTCCAGCTACCGGTGCTAAAAGTATCCGGAACGCTTATTCCTTTTACTTTCAATAGTGCCTTAATACGATTTTTGACTGCTGTCATATCTTGGAAATTTTGGCTCGGGTTCTGACCATTGATCGGTCAGCTTCCTGATCCTGTCTTGGAATGTGAACCTCATTCAAATCCCCGTTTTTTAACCCTTTGGCAATCTTTCGGCTATCAATCTTATCTGTCTTGCGCTTATTTTCCTTATCGCTGGTAGGTACATCTGCAGGATGTATCACTTTACAGCAGATACCTTTGCGTTGAAAGGCCCGTTGTATCCAAAACCCACAAAACCCGGCTTCATAGGCCAGGAGGTAATTGGCCTGCGGATAATTGTTCTTTAAGAACTTCTCAAGTTGATCAGCATCTGGTTGCTGACTAAATGTCTTCAATTCAAACTCATCACTATAAATACTAATCATCCAGCTTTTGTGATGAACATCTATTCCTACATAAATGTTTTGACCGGTAAAATCTTTACCTTTTGTTGACTTTGTAATCATGACTTTGAGTTTTTGTAATTAAATTTACTCTATACTCGAGTCATGATTTTTCAAACATACGAACTCAAAAGGCACACTCTTTTATCTAAGTGACCGATGAAAATAACCGCCTCATTGAACTGGAAGCACCGCTTTACAAGGATATGAAGGTAACCATCATGCAGATGGAGAAGTATTTGAGGAAATAATTGGCTAGGAAATATAAAACCTTTACTTTCGATTTGAAAAGAAAATCTATGGAGTAAGAAACATTCAAAACACCAATATATTCCTTATAAATTTTTGTCAAAAAGCTATTCGATATTATTGCAACCAAATATCTTATTTAACGCGAATATATGGACGTAATGTTAGCTAAAGAGGAGGTTTTATAAGATATACTGTTTGCTAAGTTGTTATCACTAATATCTTACAGTAAGCTATGATCTTTTCATTTGCTTGAGTATTGCTGTAAGCCAAGTATGCTGCATATTTTTTAAGGAATTAAAGACCAGATGTTTTGATTCATAAAAAACTAATAAAATATCTAAATAGGTTAATTATCAAAATCAAGTTAACATGAAAAAACAACTAATCTGCGTTTTAATGGGACTATTGGCCATTGTAGGAGCCTGTCGAAAATCGGAAAAGCTTTCAGATCATAGCTTCGAATCTGAAAAACTAACTAACGGTGAGCTTATAACACTAAAGTCGGGCGTTGTAGTTGAAAAACGGGGTAACGAATACATCTGGATGGGTGACATTGTTTTGTCTGAAACACAACTGGCTAATCTTGAAGAGTCTGGCTCTATTTTTAAAGATCGGCCCGCGTACATAGGACCGGAAAAGGCAATACATCCGATGTACAATACACCAATTAATACAAAGACAGGCCAGACAAAGCCAAGAGCTGTTGGTGTTTATCCTAACGGCTATAATTTATGGGCAATGGTTCGCTATGTAAAGGCTGATAATTTAACCTTCGATAGAGAATATATAATAGATCAGGCAATAGCGCATTGGGAGGCAAATACCAATGTGCGTTTTTATGATGCTACAGGTCTGCCAACAGTTGATCCTGTATATGGGTTTCAATACCCTTATATTGAATTTGTAAATGCCAATGAAAATTCTTCCAATGTAGGAAGGGTTAGCCCGGGAGGAAGACAAGAACTTAAATTATCTCAAGGTCAACCTGTAAGCGCTGCCATTCATGAAATAGGCCATGCAATTGGATTGTTTCATGAACAATCCCGAAATGACAGAGATAATTATGTTACTGTAAATACATCTAATCTAACAACATTAGGACTAGCGCAATTTCAAAAAGAAACCAGCAATTATTACATGATTGGGGGATACGACTTTAATTCTGTCATGGGTTATCCTTCAACATCTACCGACACAAGGATAGTAGTTAATCCTGCGGTTTCTATGTACACAAGAAACGATGGTGTTAATAATGGTAATATTGAACAGGGAATTACACTTTCCACTTCAGATAGGGCCTGGCCCAATACTTTTTACCTGCCCTACAAGGCTAGATATGATACTTATCTTGAACTGGATGATATCGTATATAAACCGGATAATACTATAATGACTCAACAGGAACGATTGACTTTACAGGCCTCACTGAATAATGGCAATCCGAATCCGCCGCCAGCGTATACCACTACTGGCAACGTTAATATGACTGTTGCTGGATATCACATTAGAACGGTGACATCAATTTATAATTCTGGAGCTGTTGTTTTCGCGCCGAGTGAAACACCTCTCTTAGTTGCAGGAGGGCCACCTATTTATACAGCCAACGGTCAATATAAATTGATTTTACAAACAGATGGCAATTTTGTTTTATATAGGACATCAGATTCAACGCCATTGTGGGGCTCGGTAAATACTTTTTTAAAAGGAGGAACGCGATTGTATTTTCAGAAAGACGGTAATTTGGTCCTTTATACTGATGCTGGCGTTTCAGTTTGGAGTACTAATATCATTTCTTATGCTGCAAATACTCATCCTCTAGCAAGAGAAGATGCCCGCCTTTTGTTTCAGGATGATGGCAACTTCATTATGTGTCTACCGGATAATTCTACTTCTCTAATGGGACATATTGGTGCCTCTGGAACACAAGGCGGTATAGTAAGTCCTCATAAGGGAACATTGAAATAATATGCCTGACCCTAATAAGATTCTATTATCAAAAGATCCTGAAAAGCGTAGAACTGGTAGTAAGATGCGGGCATCGCCAATTAATGGTTTTATTCTTTAAACCATCTAAAATGAGACGATATTAATGAAGGGTAGATGCTTTCTTCAATAGGTTGCAATTGCGTAAAAAGCTATTCGGCTAATATCTGACGCAGGCGCTGGCCGATAAATATATTGTAAAGATGGAGCCGGAAGTCTCTAAAAGAAATGGACATAGGACTGTGGGCCAAGTGCTGAGCGTCTGTCTGAATTGGTACTGAAGAATCAGGTAAGTCTCGGGAGCGCAAGTCCGGCGGGGTAAGTTTAGGCAAGCGAAGGTTGGCTAAAACGTTGGAGCGCATAAATGCCTAATTAAAAGCTATAAGTGACTCCCGGGATCGCACCCACTATTTTGGTGCTCAGCCTCGTTAATAGCGAGGCTGAGCGCTTATTAGTTATTGGAATGGATAAGCCAATTTATATTCAAAAATTTTGATAAAAAAACATTGGCCATGACTTACGCAGAACCTCTAGTTGAGTAAAGACATAGTGCAACTTAAGACATGACGGGCTTGTACTTTCAAAACAAAAATTGTGGTTTAATGGCAAAATGAATCGTTTTGCTGGTATTACTCATGATTTTTTCAACCAATAGTTTTGCATAATCGTTATTATTTGTGCCCATTGTAGCATTCTTGCGGAATGTCTCGTTTGAGAAGCATCCTTATCTTTGGTAAGAATGAAGGAAAGTTAATACTTTTTGCTGCTGAGTAATGTTGGCAGGGATAAAAATATAGTTAATGAGGGTTTACGACTGCTTCACTTTTTTTAATGAGTTAGATCTTTTGGAGTTTAGATTACGACTTCTGGAAGATTATGTTGATTATTTTATTATTGCAGAATCGAATCTGACACATGCAGGTCATCCTAAAGAATATTTTTATGACCGCAATAAAGAAAGGTTTGCAAAATGGCATCATAAAATAATACATTTACCCGTAACTCAAACTACTGAGGGCTTGTCTTTTAACCAAAATGAAACTTCATATAATGTTGAAAACGGGTCATGGAAGCTGGAGAATGAACATCGTAACACATTGCACAGGATAGCTGATCGTTTGAACGCCGATGATCTTGTCATATTAAGTGACCTGGATGAAATTCCAGATCCCTTAGTTCTGAAAACTATTAAATTGCAAGACGGACCAGTTGTTTTATCTATGCTTTTTCATTATTATTATATGAATTGCCAGCACACAGGTATATCAAGATGGTGGAAAGGGTCTATAGTTTGTTCTGGCGAATACTTCCGGCAAAATACTCCACAGTCATTAAGAGATAAGCGTAACGAGTTCTTGAAATCAATAGAAAACGCGGGTTGGCATTTTTCATATCTTGGTGGTGTGGAAAAAATTAAGTACAAATTGAAGTCTTTCGCACACACTGAATTTAATAAACCCGAATATTTGGATGAAAGGAACATTACTTTAGCAATCAAAAGCGGAACAGATATCCTTAAAAGAAAAGATACATTATTTCGTTTGGTACCGGTTTATAAGTATCCCCAACGATTAAGAAAATTGATGAAGCTTTACCCTGCATTTCTGTCCTTGGTGCCGCTTAAAACAAAAATTAAAGAGTTGCTTCGTCCTTATAACAACCACACATAAAGTTAGGGATTATTAATACAGTTCTTTTGCTTTGCCATTGTCAAGCTGTCTCCCTGACATCCTTTTCAAGGAAGCAAACTCATTTGATTTGCAGCAAGCATATTTGTTCGTTAATAAGATTCTCAGGACTGATAAACCATTTTACACGTTTGACTGTAAGGTTTCATCAATTTCGTATTTCTACAGATTTTTTACACACAAACCTCATCGATTATCTGGTTTATAAATAGCAGCCATAGTATCAATTTGCTTTGTATATATTTTTATTTAATTCTTTTACAAAATTGTGCTTGCCATTTTAGAACTATCAGTATGAGACGGTTTGTACAAGCTTGATCAATATTACCCACAATTCAATGTGTAATATTGAAAACAAACTACTCTACGTGTCTCAACTATTTAATAGCCCTTTAAAATAAAAAGCCAAATGTACGTGTTGCGTTTACTGGTTTTTTGACGTTTTCATATTTTATTATTTCGAAACCTTGTTTTTTAACAAAATGTAGGCCGTTAAACCATTTTTATTTAAGATATTGGCGACAGGATGAAAAATCTTTTTAGTAACCTATATTATTTTCTGGTGCCAGGAGCAAAAAAAAGTAGTATCAGAAACAAATTACGAAAATCTCAGAAGTTCAATTTGCGATCAACGGGCCCCATTCAGGTTTGTATTTTAACGACTCGTCATTGTTTGTATATCGCTAACGCTATTTCTGACGCGCTTGAGCGTGTTAATATACATGCTAATATTATTTTTGAGCGACCAAGTAAGGGCTATGCGCTTGTACCTCATATTGTAATTGCTCCGCAAATGTTCGAAAGGCTGCCCGATCAGTATATTGTATTTCAGGTTGAGCAGACAATTGATGCTCGCTGGCTTACTCCTCAGTATTTAAATTCTTTAAGGCAAGGTTTTGCAATTTTCGATTACTCCCTGACAAATATTCGATATTTCACGCAACAAGGAATTAGTTCATCTAAATTTTATTATCAGCCTATAGGCCCTGCTGCTATCAAGTTCCATAGGCCAGGCACCTTATCTGAGTCAGACTACGATGTGGTTTTTTATGGAGATCCAAGTAATGAGCGTCGGCAACTATATTTAACGGAGTTAGAAAAGCATTTCAGAATAAAAATTGTGAGCGAGATATTTGGCGATGAGTTGTATGAAATACTTTCTAAGGCGAAAGTTGTTGTCAATATTCACTATTACGAAAATGCCTTACTTGAAACAACACGCATATGGGAATGTTTATCTTTAAACAAAATCGTTGTTTCTGAAACAGCCTCTGATATGCACGAATATCAGGATCTTGAAAGGATGATTGATTTTGTTAACATAGGTGATGTGAAGGCGATGATTGACAGGGTTCATTTCTGGCTTGAAAATGAAGAACAATTGACATCCCAGGCAAATAATAACCGGCTAATAATAGATGAAAAGATTAACTGGTTTGATTACTATTTCTATCGATTTTTACTGGCAACAGAGAATATTTCATTCAGTGATTTTTGGAATTTAATTGGTAAAGATTATAAGCTAGAAAATAATAAACTTTGCCTCCACTTGCCAGAGTATACCAAACGTGCTGATGACTTTTTAGCACGAAATAGCCACGAATTCTCTTTCTTTCCCGGATTGCGTCATAGGTTGCCATGGGTAGGTTGCGCACTCAGCTACAAGTATATGATGATGCTTGCAAAAAAGTATCATTTTCCCCAAATAACTATTTGCGAAGATGACGTCGAATTTTTTCCGGATTTTGCCGACGAGTGGCCGTTAATTCAAAGCTATCTTTCATCTGACTTTGCAGATTGGGATGTGTTTTCTGGTTTCATGACAGACTTGCATAAAGAAGCGAAGATATTGGCTGCAAGCAGCTTCAATAAAAGGAAGTATGTCATCACGGATAGGTTTATAAGTATGGTTTTTAATGTATATAAAACAAATATTTATGATACCATAATTGCTTGGGATGAGACCGATTATAATCACGATACAAATACTATTGATCGCTACCTGGAAAGACATACCAAATTAAGAGTAGCTACATCTTCACCTTTTTTGGTCGGTCATAAGGAAAGCCACTATTCAACTATCTGGCATTTTCACAATACACAGTATAATAGTCTTATTTCAGATAGCATAAATCTACTGCAACAAAAAATAAAAGAATTTGAGTTGGAAAGAAGCAATGAATTAGACAAAAATACAACTGAGATGTCCGAGCAATCAGCATTGTAAATATATCCCTTGGGGTTTTTGATTAGTTGCGTGTTTTCGGCCTGAAAAGTAATGACGAAACAAATCGTTTCAGATTATACCTGATTTTACTTTTAAACATGTAAAAAGTGATAGCAGCACCACCAGAGAAACCTGTACAGATGGCCTTTGCCTCCCTGGCAAATGCGTTCCGTACCTCGGTAGAATACCCAAAGTATGCCCTGTAATAAGCTTTAATAAAACGCTTAAGGCCCAATAAGTATGTTGTTTTTGATATATAGCCTTTATGAAATACTATTTGCAGCACCTGTAATTCTTCAATAGTACCCCATCCGGATTGATACATTTTTCCGCTTACATCCGCATTGTGTTTTCTAAAGTAATTTAATACTTTTCCACTAATGTGTATTTTGCCTAAATGAGCGAGTTCCATCCAAAATAGCCAATCGCCGCACATTTTAAACTGTTGAAACTGATCGGATACTTTTTCATAAATTGCTTTTTTCCATATTGCCATGCTGGCATTAAATATTGCAGTGCGCTGTATCATAAAGTCTCTGATAAATTCATGTCCATCTTTTATCTCGGATAGATACTTATGACTTGATACAAAACGTACTTTGTTCGTTCCATCAACGCAATAAGCCTGGCAATAGCTTACAACGCAGTCGTTAGCAGATTCGATACCTTCAACAAGGACTTGTAACATGCTCGGCTCACACCAGTCATCGCTTTCGGCAAACCACACATACTCTCCCCTGGCCAGCCCCACACCTTTATTCCACTGTTTAAAAGTGCTACCAGAGTTTTTTTCGTTGTATATAATGCCGGATATTTTGGGGTTACCCCTATATCCTTCTATTATATCCCTGCTGTTATCCGTTGAAAGATCGTCAAGTATAATCAATTCAAAATCCTGGAAGGTTTGATTCAGAATGCTATCAATTCGTAACTTTAAATAGCTCGCGTGATTGTAGTTGGGTAAAATAATAGATACCTTAGGATTTAACGAGGAGACCATTTAACAGTGGCTGTTACCATTTGCATTAAAAAATCATAATTAGGGGAACGTAAAAGAATGGGTACTCATTAAGCCTCCATATACCCATTAGCCCTGTATGTGTATTTATACAAAACTGTTTCACGGTAAATCATTTCATTAGGTACAAAGTTCGCCCGGGAGCTTAGCGGATGAAAAATATGATACCCGATAGCAGCCATTTTAAGCCGCTTCTTTTTAATGCCGAGGTTAATCAGGCGCTCTCCAAACTCATAATCTTCCCATCCCCAACCTTCAAAACCGCTATAGTAACCGTTTACTCTTATGTAATCTTCCCGCCAAAAAGCCAGGTTACATCCTTTAACATTGTAAGATTTGTGCGGGTTTACCCAAAACAGGTTAGAGAAAAGTGGGATCCGGAGCGCATTGAAGCGGCTGTATAAGCCTCTCGCAAACGGATGCAGAGATTCTATATTCTTATGATGTAACAAGTCATGGCTTTTCCATTCTGTTAGCATGGTTCTGCTGCCTTGCACAAAGTAGCCCTTTTTTGCCGCCCTGATATGGTCCGCTATGAATTCGCGGTGCATTACAATATCACCATCTATTTCAACTACATAGTCCGATTCTATTTCTTTAAGGGCTTTATTCAGAATCAGGCTCTTTCTAAAGCCAAGGTCTTCGTGCGATACATGCTTTACAGGTATGCCGTATGTTCTCTTAAATCGCTCAATAGAATAAGCCGTGCGCAAATCGTCTCCATCCTCTGCAATAATGATCTCATCAGGCATACGGCTTTGATACACCACACTTTTTAATACAACATCTAAAGCTTCCGGCCATTTATAGGTCGAAATTAATAAGGCTACCGTGAAAGGAGTTTTATTCATAATCTATTCATCTCGGTTTTCGATTTTTTTGAACCGCTGATAGCTGTTCTGCTTCCGCTTTTAACCATGACGGAAAGAAATATAAAAACGCAACTCAGCTTATAATAACAAAAAATACTAAAGCTCACAATTTTCATACCATTGCTATTTTCTCATAACGCAATGGACTTCACAACGTTCAAATAATTAATTATTTGAGAATCAATTTTTTGCTAAATGCTTGTGTACAGTCTGATTCCTGGTTTACTACAGGCGCAAAAATAAATTTTTTATTGAAACTTAGCAAGGAGTATATATTTAAAATAAAGCAAATATTCTATGGGTTAGGAGACCTTAAATATTCAATTCTTTTATCACCAAAAATTTGATCAACCTTTTGTTTCAGTTTTCTGTTGGTAGTTCTTGAAATTCTGACAACGGGGTAGTTGTAAACGTTAATATCCCGGTATTTCTCCAGCTGCTCCTCAAAATTCAGCCCAAGCATCTGGCATTCAATAAAAAAAGTACGTATTACTTCATTCCATTGCTCTTTGTTCGACCAATAATGAGCAATGGTATGGGCAGCAGGCTGTAATCCATACAGCTGCTCCAGGGCAACGGACAGTGCAAATTGTTCCGCAAACTGATCTTTTACCTTGTTCCTGCACATATCATCACAAAGGGCCAGGGCCAGCTCCATTTCCTTTGCTTCTTTTTGATTGGGAGTAAAAACAACACCGGCATTCCACATATTCCACTCCGGAAGATTGGAAAGTCCCGCAATTGGCAGATTTTTTAGCTGGGCAGACATGGTTCTCATAGTTTTTGAAGGCAATTCTTTCAGCAGGCCTTCATTTTCAAACATAACAGCCTGTTTGCTGCCGGATAAACTTTCATAGTCTCCGCTATCGCCATAAAAAAAAGTGTCAGAATCGAGATAAAGGACCGGCTCACCAGCATACATATAGCATAATTTTTCGATGGCTTTGATTTTTACCCTCCAGAAAAACTGGTAAGGGCCCATCCACTCCTGTAACAATGCTGCGTTGGCTTCGATAATATTTACCCTGCTTTCGATAGATTTATAATACCCGGGCTTATCCGTAATGATATTAATACTGGCAGGTTGTATGCCTTTTGCCAGGAAGGAGTAGATCGAAAAATAAGCTTGGGTATGATTTCTGATGTTATCGCCAAATGTGAGGTAAAGTAAATTCATGTGCTAGTGCTTAAAGCAAATGTAAAAGAATCTCGGAAGTTAAAACTATGAAGTGGAAAAGCCGCTGGTCTCTATTGTAATGTGCACCTATAATGGTGAGGCTTACCTGCAACAGCAGTTAGAGTCAATAGCAGCACAAACCCATGTAGCCGATGAAGTTATCATTGTAGATGACGCTTCAACTGATAATACCTGGCC
>JBCNOR010000250.1:0-7221 GCA_039593785.1 Niabella sp.
TTTTTTTCTCCAGAAGTTCCGATAAACATCTAATGTGAAAATAGTAGCGATTGAATTGGCAAGAGCGCTTATTGCAGCCATTACTGCAGCAAAAAAGCCAGCCAGTATGACACCCTTTAAACCTGATGGTGCAAAAGTCTCCAAGGCATAAGAAAAAGTACGATCCTGGTTACCGGGTAATAAGGAAGGGCCTTTACCCATTACATCGAGCCAATGAAAAACAACCATACCTACCAGGCAGGTAACCAGCGGACGAACTAGATTAATAAATCCCGCAAATATTAAACCCATCACGCCATCCCATGTGCTACGTGCAGACAAAATCCGCTGTATCATTACCTGGTTGGACGATTGATAGAACAGAAACACGCCAAATGATGCAACTACCAATCCCAGAAAAGGCGCTTCAGGATCTGCAGGAGGATGATACAGGTGAAAACGATCGGGCGTGGCCTCCATCATAGCAGTCCACCCGCCGGGTATATGATCTAATGCAACGAAGAAAAATAATATTCCCCCACCGATTAACAACACACACTGAATAGCATCCGTCCACATTACAGAGGTCAGGCCTCCCAGCAAGGTGTAGCTTGCTGTGAAAAGAACGATGCCTGCCATCACATATTGCTGCTTCCAACCGGTTAATTCGGCTAACGTAATACTACCGCCATAAATAATTGGCGGAAGAAAGATGAATATATATCCTATAAGCATTACAATGCTATAAATATTACCACAAGCCGGTCCGAAACGGCGGTTGAGCAACTCAGGCACTGTAGTAATTTTATTCCGAAGGTACATGGGTATGAAAAAAATCATTGTCAGCAGGTAGGTAGGCAGGGCCCACCACTCCCAGTTGGCAATGCCCAAACCACCTTTGTATGTTGCACCTACTGTTCCAACAATAGCCTCACTGGCTACACTGGTGGAAACAAATGCAGTCCCTATCAGGTACCAGGGCATACTGCCGGAAGCCAGAAAGTATCCCTTGGTCGTTCGTTTTACCTTTCTTGCAGCTGCAAGACCAATTGCCACTACCAACAAGGTAACCCCAACAATGATGACAACATCAAGAGTGGATAGATGAAACTTATTCATTTATTTAAAATTCTATTATGACCATTAAAAAAGCAAATACAATGATGGCATGCTATAAAACCTGGTCTATTCAGATCATTGTTATGGAATCAGGCAATCATTATTTCACGATCCAATAAAATGTCCCTAAAAGGTGAAAATTATACAAAACAAGAATGGATCAACAGTATTTTTATCCTTATTACTGTTGAAGTCTTAGAGTATCCCAAAACCTTGTGTATTTACGGAAGAATTCTTCGGGTAAGCCCTCTCTGGTAAGCTTCAAGACGGTTAAAGCCTTCGGCGTACTTACATCCTGAAGCCATACCCCTGAACTTAGCCTGCGTTTCTATCAGATCCAGCATATCCGTATTAGCCAGGTCTTCCATAGCTACAAACTGGCTTTTATGATAAAGCAACATCTGCTTTTTGAGTTCAAAGACATCGGTGATATCTACGTATTCAGTTGGTGTAAAATTGATACCGCAAATATTATCCATGTAATAAATCTGCGCCTTCGCAAAACGGCAGGCAGGCAGGGTTTGATCAGGAATAAAGGGTAATCCCTTCTGGAAATAGGAATCAAAAACAAGCTGGCTCACATAACGATGGTCGGGGTGATAATCAGTGGGCGAATGCGTAAATATTATATCCGGATCAGCTTCTCTTAATACATCTATCATAACACGCCGTTGCTCCTCATTAGGAAAAACATGCTCGTCTGTAATACCGGGCCATATCAGCTTTGCCCCAATAAATGCAGCGGCGTTCCGGGCTTCCTGTTCCCTCATAGCTGCCAGCTCAGGGGGCTGAACAACCGCATCGCCCATATTTCCGTTGGTAAAAACAGCAATTGTAACATTGTGCCCTTCTTTTATATAGCGAATTAAGGTGCCGGAGCAAAGCAGTTCTGTGTCATCGGGGTGCGCAGCCACGCAAAGTACATTCATGTTTGTATAAAATTGTAAATTTATAAATTATAAAACGCCATATCGGTCATATACGGTTCTCAGGGAATCTCCTTTTAATAAATCGCTCCTCGATTGATTCTCTTTATACACTTTTTCATAAGCCTTCGCCAACACTTCTTCTTCCACATGTTGAGGTATCGCAACAA
This sequence comes from Niabella sp., assembly GCA_039593785.1. Lineage (GTDB taxonomy): Bacteria > Bacteroidota > Bacteroidia > Chitinophagales > Chitinophagaceae > Niabella. Next base: position 2,195 of record JBCNOR010000250.1, read on the forward strand.
TACCGTCGAAATCGGCAAACAAAAGATCGCCTGGATTCACAACCACATCACCACATTTTACCGGCACATCATAAGCCATAACCCTTCCCCTGCCCAGGCTGTCTACCGGGCGTATACCTTTAAAAAAGATAGGATAACCCATTTCAATGATCCTGTTGCAGTCCCTTATCATGCTGTCGCAAATAGACCCTACTGACCCGTTTCGCATAGCAATGGTGCTCATCAACTCGCCCCAGGGAGCATTGGTACATGCATGATCTGCCGAGTGCACTACTACATCGTTGGGTTTCAAAGAATCTACGGCTTCAATTTCCAGATCGTAAGCATCTGCCTCAATATAGTCTGTTTCCATCCACCGAAATGTCCTTGCCCGGCCCACAATAACACAATTATGCGGGTCCAGAGGTCGTAAACGCTGGTGCATAGCGCAATCCCTGTATCCCAACACGTCCAATACATCACAAACAATGGGAACATACAGGTTTTCCTTCATCCATTTAAATTTTTCTGTATCGCTGGTAAAGCGAATCTTTTCTAAACTCATATTCAGGTATTTTATTGTTACTTTATTGGTTAATGAATTAGATAGAATTTGTTACTCCCAAACAAAGGGCAACATTCTTGTGGGAATAATACATTTTCCACCAATACCCTGTTGAACGCAAAACCATTTAAATATTTCAGGGTTTTCAGCATTTAATGCCATTAAATCATAGTGATTAGGCAAAACATAAACAGGATCCAGCTCTTTTGCAAAAACTGCAGCTTTATCAGCTGCGGGGTTTCCCCATTTGCCATTTATAGGCATCAGCACTACCTCGGCATTTTTAGGAGCTGCCGCCACAACCAAAGGATGATACGCTGTATCGCTGGTATGATAGAAGCTTCTGCCATTATCGAACTTTATTAAATATCCGGTGGTATCGAGCACATCTGCGCTGGTGGGCAAAGCAAACACCCCTGTAATTTCCATAGCTCCGACGCTCCTGGATTCTCCGGCATGCAATACAATTATATTTTCAGCCGTAATACCCAGTGACACCAGCTTTTGAGCTGCCTGCCTGGGAGCCACAAAAGTTGTGGTATTTTTAGGCTTATATAGAGAGATCGTAACAGGATCGAGATGATCAAGGTGGTCGTGCGTTACTATATATACGTCTACGTCCAACTGTTCGGGTTTTAAGGGCGGTGGATACAGGCGGGAAAACTCCGGCGCTCCTTCGGCTGCTGCGTCTGAAAGGTAAGGGTCAATAGCTAGCACCATATTGCCTGACTTTACAATATAACCAGCCTGTCCCAGCCACCATAATGCGGCCTGTGTTTCAGACAAACGGTAATCAAGTATATCTTTCACTATCGCTTATTAAATGTTAACGCTAAACTTTTTTACTGCTTTTTCATTGACAGTTATTCCAAGTCCGGGTCCCTGGGGCACGGCTATATATCCGTCGCTGTCCATTTGAATGGGATTTTCAATTACCTCTCTTAACATAGGATTATCACTAACATTGTACTCTAGAAACAGCGACCGTGGAAGTATCGCGTTGGTATGCAGACTTGCTGCGGTATTAAGGTCGGTCAACCAGGCATGTGGGCAGATATCTACTCCGGCATGTTCAGCCTCCCAAATAATCTTCCGGATCTGTGTAAAACCGCCGCAGCGCGTAAGGTCCGGCTGCAACACATCTATACCTCCTTTTTGAATCAACTCCCTGAATCCCCAGCCGGTTGCTTCCTGCTCCCCTGCAGCCAGCCTGGTTTTTACGCCGGCAGCCTTTACCTTTCCGTACCCTTCGTAAGATTCCGGGTGCATGAAATCTTCCAGCCAGTAGATATTATAAGGCTCCAGTGCACGGCATAACTCAATAGCATCATAAGCGCTTCTCACGGTCATCCAACCGGGATCTACCATCAATTCTTTGTCTGGTCCAAGTGCTTCGCGGGCTGCTGCAACCAATTCAATGTCCTTTTTAAAATCCTGCCCAAAAACACCCCAGCCAAATTTGACTGCTGTAAAACCTTTTTCGAGATAAAAAGCGCAGGCCTCTTTAATCGCCCCCGGAGTTGGCCGGAATAATGTGGAGGCATAAGCTCTTATGCGTTGCCGCCTTCCACCTCCCAAAACCTGATGCACCGGCCGGCCTATTGCTTTACCAATTATATCATGACAGGCAATATCAAACCCGGATAGCATTTGCATAGCCACACCCCTTCTCCCATAGTATATAGATCCGCGGTAAATTTTATCCCACAAACGCTCCGTATCAAAAGGATCTTCCCCGATTACAAGCGTACGAAGACCCTCGAAAACGCCGGCACCACTATCAGGCGCATTTACTGCCGCAACCCCTACATGCGAAGATGTTTCTATATCAGACCAGCCCGTGATACCTTCATCGGTACTTACCTTTAAAAGCAGGCAGTGCTTTACACCCCGGGCTTCTTCACTACCCTCGGGCGCTATATTTTCAAAAGGAGATTCCAGGATAAAGGCTTCAACATTTGTAATTTTCATCGATATATCTTTTTTTTATTTTGTCTACTACAGCAAACTTATTCTATCTGCTTAAAGGCTATACAATCCATGCGGGACCAGTATGGTATTTTCTGAACCCAAGAATCATATAGGCGTTGTTTATTATTTACAATGATCAGCTACTATAATTAAAAGACGAGGGCTACTTTAAGCGCTTTATCATGCCGGTCACGGGCTAAATAAAAGGCCTCTTCCCAGCTGTCAAAAGGAATCTCCTGCGTTATCAGCTCCGACAGGTTTAAAGTCTCGTCTTCCAAACAAGCCAGCGCATTATCTATCTGATCTTGATCATTACAACAACCTACGATTTCCAGCTCCGAAATATGCAGGTTAAAAAGATCTATTGGCACCGCATCCTGTAACAGGCTAAACACCACCAAACGGCCACGTTTCCGAAGCGCCTTCATGCAGGTTTCCACAGCATTGGCTGCACTAACCGCCAGGATCGCAACATCAACCAATTTTTCCGGTACAGGGTCTACAACTTCTACTCCAGGTATTCTACTCAAACGGAAAGGTTCTTTACCCGAAACCAAAACCCTGGCCGCACCCGCTCTCACTGCCAACCGGGCAATGATGTTTCCAAAAGGACCATCGCCCACTACCAGCACTGTTTTCCCATTGATATTACCTGACCTGGATATTGCCTGTAAGCAATTAGCGACCGGCTCAAGCAATGCCCCCAAAGTAAAAGAGATATTGTCGGGTAGCTGCCTTACCCTGTCTGCCTGCTGTACAAAATATTCTCCAAAAGTACCGGTACGATCTATTCCCAAATGACCCATATTCAGGCACAGGTGCTGAAAATTGCGCTGACACTCCACGCAATAGCCACAAGGCACTACGGGATGAACCCCAACACGCATACCAACAGTCAAATGCTTCACGTCACTGCCACATTGAATAATCACACCGGCCCCTTCATGCCCAAGCACGTTGGGAAGTTGAATACCAAAGGGGTTTGATTTTATGTCGTGTAGGTCAGAGGTACAAATAGTAGTAGCTTTTGTTTGTATAAGCACGTCATTTTTACCAGTAACGGGCAATGGCAGTTCAGCAAGCGCCAGCTGATTGGGCGACTGCAATTGTAACGCCTTCATTGAAGATGGAATATTCATTACTGCAATATTTGTTTTGGATGTGGCAAGCCCAGCAGCTCTAAAGAATTCCGGTTAATAATATCTTCTATCACTTCCGAAGGAACAGGGGGCAAACCGCTTTGAGCAATGATTTCGTTTACGCCACGAATACCCTTTAATGAATCTTCAGTAGTAGCAAAAGGAAAATCAGATCCAAACAGCACTTTGTGAGTGGCCTTGTACTCTACCAGTAACCTCATGGAATTATAAAACTGCCACGGGCGATAGTATAAAGCAGACACATCGGCATAAACGTGCGCATGCCGTCTTACTACAGCAATAGTCTCTCCCTCCCAGGGATGACCTAAATGTGCCAATATCATACGTAATTCCGGGAATGCTACCGCAACCGTATCAAAATGTACCGGCCTGGAATAATCCAAAGGCGTACCACTAACAAAAGAAGTACCCGCATGAAAAAGAACCGGCAGCCCATGCTGAACACAATAGTTATAGATTTTAAAACATCTTGGATCTGAAGGGTGTACATTTTGATATAAAGGAGATAACTTTACTCCTACGGCTCCCAGCTGTTGATGACATTTTTCCAGCTCCCCCATGAAATTTTCCTGCAAAGGATCAATGGATGCAAAAAACAACAGCCTGTCTTTTGCCTGAGCCACATGAGCAGCCACATCCTCATTAGGAATATTCCACCCGGTTGCTGAAGCCTGCAAACCAAAAACAACGGCCACATCTGCATTTTGTGTGCTCGACAGGTGCCTGGCTTTTACATCGCCCCAAACAGAAGGATCTACACCGCAACGTTCAAGGTCAGCCTTTAAGGCTGGCCCGAAGTCAGATTCATGGTTAAAAACATGTGTATGTATATCAATAATCATCCTCTAAATTTAAAAAATTGTTTATCAGCAGGTAAAGCGAATAATTTATTTCCCGGCTATACGTTTTTCAATCACACTTATATTAATCTGTAATGCATGTCCGTCGCCCGGAACAGCCAGACATCTGACTTAAACCCCAATACGAAAGCTATAGCGCTACCACAAGCATATTTTTATGCAATCTAACAGCCAACAGCACTTTCAATTGTAGTGTAAATTTATAAAAGGGTTATAACCCATCTTTACCTTATGTTGTTCTATCTCTCTCCTATTTTGTCTTTGTTTGTTTTTTCATCATGAATAGCTATCGTTGCGTTAAAAAGCGAGGCTAGCTCTCCTGGTGAGCGGCTTAGAAAAAACATACTCCCGAAATTACAAAGGAGGTATAGCTGATTTATGCTGCAAGCCATGATAAGAACAGCAGGAACCCTGGCCTTATTTCACAATTAAAATCCTTCTGATACCAGGTCATTTTTCCGGATCTCAATTGCCGGAAGTCATTAACTTTAC
>JBCNOR010000251.1:0-7212 GCA_039593785.1 Niabella sp.
ATATACAAAAGGTAATTCAACCTTAGGAAAAAAATCCACGAACTCCTGCAAATTCACATCATCCTCTCCGGCCATTTTCTTTTTCCTGTTACCGCAGGATACCATCATTATCATCATTACAGTAAAAAAACAGAGCCTGTATAGCATAATTGTTACATTATTATTAGCTACAAATAAACAATACTTCACCAATACTACCATAGTTTTTTGGAAATGACCTTTACCGGGACGCTGATTTCCGCAGAAAGTTTTCAAATATCGAAAATTATTTTTAGGTTTGTCTAAATTATTATTTAGGCATGATCCGATTTTCGACCGCGGAGGAGAATTATTTAAAGACCATTTATCATCTACAGAACGCATCAGGTATTGTTGCTACCAACGACCTGGCTGCAGCGCTTCATACAGCTCCTGCATCTGTTACCGACATGCTGAAGAAGCTCAGCAAAAAAGGGCTGGTCAGTTATAAAGCGTATTATGGCTGCACACTTACCGGATCAGGTATCGAAGGAGCTGTGAGTATTGTAAGACGGCATCGCTTATGGGAATACTTTCTCTCGCAGAAACTGGGCTTTAGCTGGGAAGAAGTACATGAAGTGGCCGAAGAGCTGGAACATATCAGCAACGAAAAACTGATTAATAAGCTGGATGCATTTTTGGGATTCCCGCGAACAGATCCGCATGGAGATCCCATTCCTGATGCCAAAGGAAAAATCATTCAACTCAGGCAAGTGTCACTGGCAACCCTTTCAGAGAAAAAAGTGGCCATTGTAACGCAAATAGGCAACCAGTCACCACAGGTGCTTGAGATGCTGGATGAGAAAAATATTTCCATCGGAAGCCGGATACAGGTGATCAAAAAATATCCTTTTGACGAATCGATGGAAGTAAAAACGGACAATAAACACCAATCTTATTTAACAAAAGAGTTATCCCAAAACATCTTTATCAAAAACTAATGGCAAAGCATCACTCAGAAATTTCATTAAGCGAGGTTCATAATTCGGTAGACACTACGGCGCCGAATAAATCAAGGTGGAGGCGTATACTGGCTTTTTTCGGGCCCGCTTACCTGGTTAGCGTTGGCTACATGGATCCGGGTAACTGGGCCACAGACCTGGCAGGCGGCAGCCAGTTCGGCTATTCACTTTTGTGGGTACTGGTGATGAGTAATATAATGGCATTATTATTACAAAGCCTTTCGGCGCGACTGGGAATTGTGCGTAACCGCGACCTGGCGCAGGCTAACCGTGAAACCTATCCTAAAAAAGTCAATTTCGCCTTATATATATTGGCTGAAATAGCTATAGCAGCAACAGACCTGGCCGAAATACTGGGCATGGCTATTGGCCTGCAACTACTAACCGGCATGCCCCTGATCTACGGGGTTTTGATAACAGCATTAGATACATTTTTGCTGATCATGCTGCAACGACTGGGTATGCGCAAGCTGGAGGCCTTTATCATTGGTTTGATTTTTATTATAGCAATGTCCTTTCTTATACAAATTGTGGTAGCTAAACCCGATGCCGGTGAAGTAGTTTCGGGTTTGGTGCCGCATATTGAAAATGATACAGCCCTCTATATCGCCATCGGGATTATTGGCGCCACCGTAATGCCGCATAATCTCTACCTCCACTCCGCCCTGGTACAAACCCGTAAATTCAACCGCGATGATGCCAGTATCAAAAAGGCACTGAAACTAAATTTTATTGATAGCGCCGTTGCCCTCAATATGGCCTTGTTGGTAAATGCCGCTATATTAATATTAGCGGCCGCAGTATTCTATAAAACAGGCCGGTCTGATGTAGGGGAGATCAAGCAAGCTTACGAGCTGCTGCCACAGCATCTGGGAAGCAGTTTTGCCGCTAAGCTTTTCGCCGTGGCGCTTATTGCCGCAGGTCAAAGCAGTACCATTACCGGTACATTGGCCGGGCAGATTGTAATGGAGGGTTACCTGCGGCTGAGGATCAACCCCATTGTGCGCCGCTTAATTACCCGTTTGATAGCTATTGTACCAGCTGCACTGGTTATATTGATCAATGGAGAAGAAGATGTTGACAGCCTGCTCATATTCAGCCAGGTGGTATTAAGTATGCAATTAGGATTTGCTATTATACCATTGATTCATTTTGTAAGTGATAAAAAAACGATGGGCAGGTTTGTTATAAAGCCATGGGTAAAGATATCTGCATGGCTGATAACCGTAGTATTGGTTTACCTGAATGCACGTTTAATAGTGGAGCAGGCCATGGATTTTTTTAATACACCCGGCAACCTGGTCTGGAAGGCTTTGATCATTCTGGGGGCCATCGGTTTTGTCCTGCTTTTATTATATACTACCATATATCCGTTGCAAAAAAAGAAATCCGCCCAAAAGATCACCATACATGATACACCCAAAGCCCTTGAGCTGTCGCCAATACAGCGTTACGGCAAAATAGCCATTACACTGGACTTTGGCGAACTGGATGAAAAAGTGATCAATCACGCTTTGTTCCAGGGAACGTCGGATAGTGTTTACCTGTTGATACATATTACAGAAAGTGTGGCCGCCGGAGCTAATTTTGGCGAGAGTGTTGACGACGAAACCCTGTCTGACCAGCAATACCTTAACGCATATGTACAACAATTAAAAGATAAGGGTTACCAGGCTGAAGGAAAACTGGGATTTGGAAACACGGTTGACAGTATTGCCCGGATCATCAACGAATCGGATGTAGCGCTATTGGTAATAGGCGCCCACGGGCACAGGGGAATAAAGGACCTGATTTATGGCGAAACCATCAACCAGTTAAGACACCTGATACAAGCGCCCATATTAATAGTGCCGGCAAAAAGCGCATCATAATGCACTTAGAAGAATAAGCTAAATAGCAGAAGAGGGCCGTCTTGTTCTTAACAGGTGTTTAAAGCGGCTAAAAGTTTCAGGTTTAATATTCAGATAAGAAGCCAGGAATTTTTGCGGCACCCGCTGCAGAATTTCCTGGTGATTTTCTACAAAATTTAAAAAACGGTCCCTGGGTGATTGCATGATCAGGCTGGTTTGCCATTTATCTTTCAACACCATGGTATGAACGGTTACTAGTCTGCCCAGCCTTTCAAAACTATGGCTGGAAGCAAACAGGCGCTCCATGTCGTCGAAGGTTAATGAAATAACAATACTGGGTTCAATGGCTTCAACGAAATACTCTGAAGGAGTACGGGTGTAAAAAGATTCCTGCGCCGATATCAGGTGGCCTTCACGCGATATCTGTACAATATGCTCCTCCTCTCCCGTTTTATAGTATTTTCTTATCAGCCCCTTACTGATAAAGTTCATGTAATTTTCTATTTCACCTGCCCTGGAAATAACCTGCTTTTTAGCAAATTCCCTGACGGTGATAATAGGAAGTAATTCTTTTTTTACTTCGGTGTCGGTAAGCGGTACAAACTGTCGTAAAAACTTTACGAAATCAGCTGCAATTTTTTCATTAACGGACATACTCAAAGGTAACATAATTGATGTTTTATCATATAATATTCTACAATAGCCAATCAACAAAATTGTTGTTAACATTCTTATAGCGTTGTAAAGTTAAAACTCTATTGTCTATTGATGTATTTATCTGTAGATTTGCCGGAATCACAAATTCTTAAACGATATATATATGGCTGAAAAAATCAAAGTGGCTAATCCCGTTGTGGAACTTGATGGCGATGAAATGACACGCATCATATGGAAATTCATTAAAGACAAATTAATTCTTCCTTATGTTGATGTAGATATTAAATATTTTGATCTGGGTGTTGAATACAGGGACGAAACAAATGACCAGGTAACCATTGATGCCGCAAATGCCATTAAAGAGTATGGTGTGGGTATTAAATGTGCCACTATTACACCAGATGAAGCGCGTGTTACAGAGTTCAACCTGAAACAAATGTGGAAAAGCCCTAACGGAACCATCCGGAACATTTTAGATGGAACAGTTTTTCGCGAGCCAATCGTTATTAAGAATATTCCCCGCCTGGTTACCAACTGGACAGCTCCGATCATTGTAGGTCGTCATGCATTTGGAGATCAATACCGTGCTACAGATACCGTAATTAAAGGTAAAGGTAAATTAACCATGACTTTTGTACCTGAGGATGGCGGCGAAGCACAAACTTTTGAAGTATATAATTTCAAAGGAGATGGCGTAGCGATGACCATGTACAATACAGACGAAAGCATTTATGGTTTTGCACGCAGCTGCTTTAACGTAGCGTTAAACAAAAAATGGCCTTTATACCTTTCTACTAAAAATACCATTCTTAAAAAATACGACGGTCGCTTTAAAGATATTTTTGAAGAAGTTTACCAGAACGAATTTAAGGCTCAATTTACTGAAGCAGGTATCGTTTACGAACACCGCCTGATTGATGACATGGTAGCCAGCGCATTAAAATGGAATGGCAATTTTGTTTGGGCTTGTAAAAACTACGATGGCGACGTGCAAAGTGATACAGTAGCACAAGGATTTGGTTCTTTAGGCCTGATGACTTCTGTACTGGTTACACCTGATGGTAAAACGATGGAAGCTGAAGCAGCTCATGGTACCGTTACACGTCACTACCGCGAGCACCAGAAAGGTAACCCAACCAGCACCAACCCCATTGCCAGCATTTTTGCGTGGACAAGAGGTTTGGCTTTCCGTGGTAAATTGGATAATAACCAGCCTTTGATTGATTTTGCCAATGCATTGGAAGCTGTTTGTATTGAAACAGTAGAAGAAGGTAAAATGACCAAAGACCTTGCTGTTTGCGTTCATGGTAACAAAGTAAACCATGGCGAGCATTATTTATATACTGAAGAATTTTTGGAAGCAATTGACGAAAACCTGAAAAAGAAATTAGCTTAATTTCTGTCATATTATCTAAAATGCATCAATGAAAATTGGTGCATTTTTAGTTTAAACAATTAACATAATGGATACACAGATCAGAAAAGCCTTAAAAGAAGAACTCCCTGTTATTCGCCAGCTGGCTCTTGATATCTGGCCGGCCACTTACTCGTCTATTTTATCGCAGAACCAGCTGGATTATATGCTGGAGCTATTTTATAGCAACTCTGCCCTGGAAGAGGATTTCAATAAACCGGGATATTCTTTTTTCCTCCTGGAGCTGGACGGAAAGTATGCCGGGTATGCAGGCCTTGAATTAAAAGACCAACAAACGGCCCATTTACACAAAATATACCTTTCTCCCGATTGCCAGGGTAAAGGACTGGGAAAAAAGCTCATTCAATTCATAATCGATTTTGCAAAAAATGCCGGAGCCCACATACTTACACTCCATGTAAACCGCCACAATAAAGCCCTGCAGTTTTACCAGGCTATTGGTTTTGAAATCATCAAAGAGCTGGATACTGCAATTGGCAATGGTTATTTTATGAATGATTATGTGATGAAGAAAGAGCTTTGAGGTTGAACTAGTGTTGTTCGCTAACCTACCGGTTAAAAGCGTTCATCCCCGCTCTAAAACCTTCCGATGGCTTATAACCTTTCAGGTAGCCTATTACGATTGCCGGGTCTGTTGAGAAAAAAATCATCTTTATCATAACTGCCGGTAGAACTCTGATACTACTACTCTTCTGCAACTCCGCTTTAATCCGTCTGTTCACTTGCGGCGGCATGGCCACTGGTTTGTGACCAGAAGCAATATTAAAGTAAAAACTCACGTAAAAAGTAAAGAAGTTGGCTCACGTTATTCTTCGTTCTGACCGGGGTTTTATCGTTGCAGCTAAAAGACACCGTTTACCCCCATCAGACGTATAAAATATACAAATAATTACGTTACCCAAATATTAATTTCATTGCCTGCTACACTTAGGTACAACCATCAATATAAAAATTACTGAAATATAGATAATTGATTTTAAATATTTTAATTCATAAAAGCTGCTATAAATAAGAATATCCCCATCTTATAATTGTAATTACTACATTTAATATTATTACAACCCTCAATATATTTCAGAAAGAAGACCGGGGTCATAAAACAGCTATAGTACCGGCTTAAAATCCTGATATTCTTGTTACCTTTACGTGCTTTCGAAAAGCAACGTTTGCACGAAATTTTTAACTATAAGAATTATTTACAATGAGTACAAATCCAACCACTTTGTTTGATAAAGTCTGGGACGCCCACGTGGTGAGAAAAATTGAGGACGGTCCGGATGTTTTGTTTATTGACCGTCATTTTATTCACGAAGTAACCAGCCCGGTGGCTTTCCTGGGTATTGAAAACAGAGGAATTGGAGTAATGTACCCACAGCGTACTTTTGCTACTGCCGACCATAACACCCCTACTATTAACCAGCATTTGCCTGTTGCCGATCCTTTATCAGCCAAACAATTAGCGGCACTATCGAGCAATGCGGAGAAATACGGCATTTCTATCTGGGCTTTGGGAAGCCCGAAAAACGGTATTGTACACGTGGTTGGGCCAGAAAATGGTATTACACAACCAGGTATGACCATTGTTTGTGGCGACTCTCATACGTCTACGCACGGAGCTTTTGGTAGCATTGCTTTTGGTATCGGTACTTCCGAAGTAGAAATGGTATTGTCTTCTCAATGTATCATGCAGCCGAAACCTAAAAAAATGCGCATTACCGTTAACGGCAAATTAGGCAAAGGTGTTTTACCTAAAGACGTTGCTTTATACATTATTGCTCAGATCACTGCCAGCGGCGCCACAGGTTATTTTGTAGAATATGCAGGCGAAGTGTTTGAAAATATGACCATGGAAGGCCGCATGACGGTTTGTAACATGAGTATCGAATCGGGAGCCCGCGGCGGTATGATCGCCCCGGATGAAACCACCTTCAATTATATTAAAGGAAGAGATAAAGCGCCTAAAGGTGAAGATTGGGATAAAGCACTGGCTTATTGGAAAACCTTAAAAACAGACGCTGACGCGAAATTTGATTATGAGCTCACTTTCAACGGAGCTGATATTGAGCCGCAGATTACTTACGGAACGAACCCTGGTTTAGGAACCGGTATCACCCGTAAAATCCCTAAGGCCTCTGAAGTAAAAGATGGTGAAGCTTCTTACAAAAAGTCTTTAGCTTATATGGATAGCATATTTCATAATATATGAATTTAAACCATTACCACTTTTAGCAAGAACTTTCATTTTTTCTACGTGAAACTCTCCTGCTTTTCGATAACTATAAGTATAAAT
>JBCNOR010000252.1:0-7208 GCA_039593785.1 Niabella sp.
GCTTTAAAATAGACGCAATTTGCGTCTCGCTAAATCTTTGCTTTTTCATATCTGACAGTTTAAAATTAAATTATTCAAGTCTAATCTTGAACTGTCCTAAAAACACGGAAGGCTACACGCCTATTTATCAACCTCATTATTTTCCAAACTTCCTGGGATAGTAGGAGAATGTCAGCATATAATATTGTTGTAACACATTAGCCCGGGTAAAAGTTTGGGTATTGGCATTGGCGGTATTTACAATCCCTTTATTCTGCCTTAATAAGTCCAGTGCCGAAAATTTAATTTCTCCGTTATCTCCTTTCAGAAAGCGATAGGTCAGGCTGGCGTTCCAGATCGTAAAGTACAGCGCATTAATATTATTGCTTTTACTTTGGTTATAGGTTAGATTCGTATTCCACGAAAGGCCTTTGGGAAATTGCAGGGCACCAATCAACCGGGTATAGGTGTTAATACTTTGAAATCGGTTGTTATTAAATCCTTCCTGTGTACTGTTATAAATGCCAAAACTTTGTTCAATTTTGAAATTAAACAGGTCTTTATACCTGAATCCAAGGTTACCTAATATGTTTTGATAGTTGTTTATGCTGGTATTGAGCAGGCTGTTGATATATTGTGGTGTATGGCTGATGTCCACATTGTACCGTGCATGTGCCTCCAGTGTAATATTCTTCTTCACCTCGAAAGATTTGCGGATGCTGTACTCCCCGTTTATATATTGGTTGCCATCTACATTGACTGCATACACTGTACGAACACCCGAATTGTCGTAAATAGAGCTGTCTGTGATATTATTGTTGATGCGGCCTGCACCCATTTTTAAGGTAAAACTTAAAGGGTTCTTAGGGGTACGTGTAGTGAATGTATTGGAAAAGGCAAGTTCACGCCGGTACTGCGGCTTTATGTTCGGGTTGCCCTTAGGGATATACCAGATATTGGAGCTATCTACCAGCGGAGCTACATTATTGACGCCGGGATAGGTGACAGCCGTTGAGTAATGAAGCCCATAGCTGACCTCATAGCTGCCATATTGATGGTTGCTATATTCAAGGGAAGCGCCTGGTATAAAATAAGCATACAAGTAAGAAAAGTTCTGAAAAGATTGTGTAGCCCGGTGATCCATAGCAAAATATTGCTGCTTGAAATTGGCCTGTATAGACACCCATTTGTTATAACGGTTGGTAAGTCCTTTGTAAAATGTTTTGGATACATTAAATGCAGGCTGTAGATTGCGGGTTACGGCACGGCGAGCGTTGGTGAGGTAGCTGTTGGTTTCGTAAGCTTCTGAAAGTGTATCTAAGTCCAATACATTGTCGGAAAAATCTTCGGTTTTAAAACTAAAATTACCGGAAAACTCCATTTGCACACCACCGAAACTGTGCTGGTTAAATATCAGCCTCGTAAGCCCGGGGTAGCGGACGCTGATGGTGTGAGCTGTACCACTGGCATCCCGGGCCTTATATATACGGTCAAAAGCTCTGTTATCGACAACATTGATGTTGGATTTGAATTGCGTTTGATTACGACTGTAACCATCGTTGTCATAAACAGATAAATGATAACCGATTGTGAATGCTGCAGGTATCCGTTTTTTGGGGTTATAGGAATGTTTTTCGCGGTTAGTGTATTCGGTACCGATTTGCAGGCTTCTGTTAGTAGATTCGGTTTCGTTGCGGGTTAGACTGCTGCTGATAATACCCATACCTGTTTTTTCCTGCTCAGAGGTTCCTTCGCTTATATTGCTGTTGTATGATTCGCTCATAGAGGACGTAAAGCTGAGGTTCATATATTCTGAATCCCAGGCATATCGGGAGTTGATCCTTTGGTCAAGCGACTCGTTATTATTAGTATTTTCAGATTTCCTGGAAAGGGTCGTGTCTGCTTCCAGAAAGTTATTGGTTGTGCTTTTATTGAAGATATGAGCACGGTTGCCACTTAAAAAATAATCAGCATTGAGACGGCTGCTTTTCTGGTATTGTACATCCGGTATAAAATCATATTGGAATTTTATACCAGCTGCAGAGGGCCGGTTAAGACCCCGCATATTAAAATCACTTTGGTAGCCAATATTGGTTCCATCTGCTTTAAAGGAGCTGTTTTTTAGCAACACATCGGTGCTGTTGGCAAGCTTATTAATATTGTTAAATGCGCCTACTGTATTCAGTTGCAGTTTTTTGTTAAATCCACTCAACATGCCATCTGCTGCATATCGTTTATCGGTTCCATAACCCGCACTCAATTTACCAAAGTAGCCTGTCTTTTTATTTTCCTTTAGCTTTAAGTTAGCAAACAAGGTGCTGTCCAATGGGTTCTTCTCGTCCCGCTGCTGGTATACCTGCACCTTGTCCAATGCTTCCTTGGGCAGGTTTTGGGTAGCCAGGGTTGGATCACCGCTACCCATGAACGGTTTGCCTTCTACCAGTATGGCATTTATTTTTTTGCCGTTGTAGGTAACTTCACCATCGCCCCATACTGTAAAGCCTGGCAATTGCCGCATCAGGTCTTCGGCAGTAGCATTTGCCTGCATCCGAAAAGCATCTGCATTAAACTCCACTGTATCGCCATTCATGCGCATAGGTGGCACTGCTTTCACTACTACTGCTTCAAGTGTATTACCATTTTCATCGGTGTTTTGGTGCATATATAACATACCAAGATCCGCCTCCGGCTTTTGCTTACTTAAAGACAGTTTCTTTAAAAGGGTACGGTATCCTACATGGGATATAATCAGGCGAAGCGGCATTTCGAAAGGTAGGTCAGGGATGGTAAATTCTCCAAAATTGTTCGGAAGGCTAAATTGCAAAAGGCTACTGTCACTGTCTTTATATACAGCTACTGTAGCGCTGGTAAGCATAAAGTTGTAAGTCGAGTCTTTAACCTTTCCTTTTATTGAACCTTTTGTAAGCGAGTCTTTTGTTTGGGCAGACAAAGCAAGCGATAGTCCGGTAAATAGCAAAAGAGCAATGGCTTTTTTTAGAAAAGCAGTATATAAGTGCAAAAGCATGATGGCAAGTATAAATTGATCTTAATGGTTCTTATTAATGCGGTGTAAAAAAGAAACTAAAAGATCCGTTAGCTGTATAAAAATAAGTATTGTCTCTTCGCGAATAAGCGATGGGCGCTCCCAGGCTTCTCAATGTTTCGACGTATTGCCTGGCGCACCGTTCAGAAATTTTCAGCTTTTGCGACAATTCCAGAGGTGTTCCGGTAGTCTTCCTGGCTATTAGCTGATCTAGTTTTTTCAATTTAAGCATGGTTTTAGTTGACATGATTTCTGCTTTTTAAGGTTATAAGTTGAGAGTTATTTAATTGTGTAAATGACAATTAAATAACCGCTGGCAATCCGCAATGGTCTTACTTCTGGCTTTTTATATATGCTGGTATTTCTAAGTATTAAGAATATGCAATAGCACGGTTGTTGTGCCTGTCGGTTTATTGAATCGTTTGGTTTAATAATTGGATCTAAGCAATAGGTGTTATAATTATATTTGAATTGTGTTTAAGTTGGATCCATAAACATAAGCGCTAGCTATCAAGGCATAAATAATATTATACAGGTATGGTGCTGATATAGTCTTTAAAGTTTGTTCTTTTCATACAATTAATTTGATCATTAGCCGGTTGTGAATACAAATATAAGAAGTAGTTTAATACAATCGATTGCATTTTGTTTTTTTTATATTTTATGTTAAAAAACATTAATAAACAAATTATTATATCATTTTTTTTTGGATTTTGTATTTCATGAGTTTATTTTTTTACAATCGGTTGTATATTAAATTTGATTGCAGGCGAGCAGATCAATGCCGGCAGCCTAATGTAAATGGTAACCGGAAAAATGTTACCCGGTAATCATATGGACAGAATGTATCTCCTGGTACGTTTTAGGTGCGAATCGTAAATAATCAAAAGTATGTAAGATGTTTTTTAAAATCACTAACAAATGATATTACTATGTTCACAACCTATAGGCAACTATTATATATAGTTCCTTTTCTTTAGCTCCAAGTACTTGTTAATCGTATTTACGGTTAATTGTTCGGGTGTGGTTAGGATACTTAATATACCGTTCTGGTGCAGTTCTTTCACCATTTGCTTTTTTTCGAATGCAAATTTTTCCGCAATCGTTTTTACATATACCTGTTCCAGGTCTTCTGCACTGGATTGTATCAGGCCTTTAATGGCTGTGTTTTCAAAGAATACAACCAGCAGTAAATGATAATGGGATATCTTTTTAAAGGCAGGCATTTCGCGTTTGAGTCCTTCCAGCGATTCAAAATTGGTGAACAGCACCACCAGGCCGCGATTGGTAACCCTGTTGCGTATAGTGGCATATAGCTTTTCATAATCCGCTTCCAGGAACTGAGTCTGCTGTTTATACAGGGATTCCAGGATCAGGTTCATTTGTCCAGGTTTCTTATCGGCAGGTATAAAGCTGTCTATTTTTTCAGCGAAAGTGATCAAGCCGGCTTTATCCTGTTTAACCATTGCTATATTGGATAGTACCAGCGAAGCATTAATGGCATAATCCAGGAGAGTCATGCCATCAAAAGGCATTTTCATCACTCGCCCTTTATTAATCACACAATAGATCTGCTGGCTTTTTTCATCCGTGTAATTATTGATCATCAGGCTACCCTTGCGGCTGGTAGCTTTCCAGTTGATGGTGCGATAATCATCGCCGCGTACATATTCTTTTATTTGTTCAAACTCAGAACTATGTCCCAGGCGCCTTACCTTTTTAATACCAGCTTCCTCCAGGCGGTTGCTGATTGCCAACAACTGAAACCGCCGCATTTGTACAAAGGATGGATACACTTTCACCGTATGTTTGGCGCTGATCGCATAGCGTCTTCTGGAAAGCCTTAAGGGGCCGGCTACGATCACATTGATATTGTCAAAAGTATATTCTCCGCGGGTTAAGGGTTTTACCTGGTAGGAAATGGTCTCTGACATTAAAGCCGGGATATGAATGATCCGCTCCCAGTCTCTTATTTGCAGTTGAACCGGTAATTCATCTATGATTAAAGCATTGACCGGGAAATTGTACCGGTTGGAAATAAACAAAGAAACGGGGTTCTCATCGCTGATGCTCAATCTTTCGGGAAGCTGGCGGGTGGCCACAATGCCGCTTTTTTTAGAATACAGTAATGCCAGGTCGGCAAGCACCGCGATTAACAGCAGCAACAACAGCAAAGATGCAATGCTATAAAACGGGTGAAAGAAATAGCCCGCCATATAGAGCACCGAGCAGGCCCCTCCGATGTAGTATACGATTTTATTTAGATAGAATGATTTCAAAGGAAGTGATAAATATTAAATGAATTTATTTTGAAACACATAGGTACATAGATTTATTGAACGGGTAATGCTGAAAAGTACTCGTTTACAAGGGTTTTCTGACCGTCTTTGAAGATATTGTGGCAGTTGAAATTAATTAGAATGCCCTTCGGGCATCGCAGTAGCTTCATATAGGTCAGAAGCTGCGCTTCGTGCACCGGTATAAGTTCCTGAACACATTTAAGTTCTACTACTACGCAGCCTTCTACGAACAAATCGCACCGGAAGTCTATATCCAGCATTTTTCCTTTGTATACTACCGGTACTTTCATCTCTGTGAGAAAATTTATTTTTCTATGTATAAGCTCCTCTTTTAGACACTGTTGGTAAACGCTTTCCAGCAGACCTCTACCCATGGCTTTATGTACCTCTATAGCGCTACCTATTATTTCATAGGTTAAACTATCCAGATATTTTTTAGTAATCATTGCCTATGTTTCTATGTGTTTCCATCAAGGCCTGGATGATTTCAATGCTAACTTCCGGATCTTTCTATCTCGGGATTTCCAGCCCATTTATGATCTGTTTAATAATTTCATTTTCATTCACACCCTCCATTTCTTTTTCAGGGGAAAGAATAATACGATGGCGGAGTACCGGCGCTGCTACCCTGATAATGTCCTCCGGTGTTACAAAGTCCCGGCCTTGTATAGCAGCCGTAGCCTTCGAGGCGTTCATGATTGCCAGCGAAGCCCGTGGCGAAGCGCCCAGGTAAATGGCTTTGTTATTGCGCGTTTGGTGCACCAGTTTGGCAATAAAAGCCAGCAGTTTGTCTTCAATTAAGATCTCTTTTACCTGCTGCCTGAGCTGGTTGATCTGTGTACCGCTTAATGCTGCGTTTACACTTTCCAGCGGGTTGCTATTGCCCATTTTGTGAAACAAGGAAAGTATTTTCAATTCTTCCTCTTCCTGCGGATAAGGAACTTCAATTTTAAATAAAAAGCGGTCGAGCTGGGCTTCAGGCAGTCGGTAAGTGCCTTCCTGCTCTACCGGGTTTTGGGTGGCCAGCACCATAAAGGGAGCATCCATTGTATAGGTAACACCATCTATCGATATCTGCCGCTCTTCCATTACTTCCAGCAATGCTGCCTGTGTTTTAGCCGGGGCACGGTTGATCTCGTCTACCAAAACAATATTGCCAAATACGGGTCCTTTCTTAAACTCAAAGCGGGCATCCGACGGATTGAATACCGGCGTACCGATCACATCAGATGGCATCAGGTCTGGCGTAAACTGTATGCGGGCAAATGCAGCATCAACGGCTTTGGCTACCAGTTTGGCCGTCTGCGTTTTGGCAACGCCCGGTACCCCTTCAATCAGCACATGGCCATCTGCCAGCAACGCGGTGATGATTAACTGAACCATTTCGTCCTGGCCCACAATTACTTTTCGTATTTCGTCGGTGATATTTAAAACCGCCTGGTTCAGCGTAGTTAAATCAATACGGTTTTCGAAAATCGGTTCTTCCATAATTCAATTTTTATTCGTTGTTATGAAACGCTTCAATATTTTTTTGTAATGCGATCAGTTCTGTATCACTATATGCTTCTGCATTGTTGATACGGCTTATCTGTATAACAATATCCTTAATCAAAGATTCAGATACCCCTGATTTGTAGCTCAGCTCTTTTACGAAGTCCTGGTCAAGGGTTTGTGCAAAGATCTTGTACCGGCTCCTGATATGCTCCATAAAATAAGCGCTCATCTTCTGCGCCAGGTTACCATGATCCCCCCGCTCATAATATAGTAATCCCATCGTTTTTACAAATTCAAGAGAATCGTTAGTAGGGCTGTTGATAACAGGTATAACCCTTTGCCTGCGGCGAAACTCGGTTAAGGTATAGCGCGCCGCGTGGCCCGGCACGCCG
>JBCNOR010000253.1:0-7176 GCA_039593785.1 Niabella sp.
GGAGCAGGTTATTTTCCAGTTCATCGAGGTAACGCTGCCTGATCCGGAGGGGATTAACGATCACCTTGTCGTCGCTGTAAAACTCCATGAAGTTAAAGCCACCAAATGTAGCGGCATATTGATCCTGCCGGCCGCCTGCCAGTTTCAGATCGGTTCTTTCTATTTCGTAAGCATAATGCGCAATATCATATTCCCCCAGGGGCAGTTGCAGCATTTCGGCGAATGCACCTACGATGGCAACCACCAGTGTGGACGAAGTGCCCAGTCCTGATCCCGCAGGGGCATCTACAAAAGTGCTTAATTTTAACCCTCTTTTTTCAAAAGGATAGTCTTTTTGAATACGGTTATAAACACCTTTCAGCAGGTCCAGGTGCCCATCAATTGGCAATGTTTGGTTCCATTCGAATACAGCTCTTTCATTCCGGTCAAAAGCCTCCAGGATGATCTGGTCAGTTTCGAGCAGCTCTATAGTGGCATTGGCGCTCAATGAAATGGTTGCATTTAATATGGCGCCCCCAAATTCATCACAATAAGGGCTTACATCTGTTCCTCCGCCGGCCAAACCAATTCTTAAGGGAGCTTTACTTCTGTGTATCATGTGTCTGAACTATGATTTTCCTGATTAAATTGATTATCCCGAAATTTCTTATTCGTTAATCTTTTAAAACGAAGACTGGTTTCTCCAAAATTGATGAGCAATCCAATCTCAAGATTATATGCTTCCAGGTAGTTAATTGCCTGAGCAAAATGAACATTTTCCAGCGATGTTATAGCTTTGATTTCTACAGAAATAAGATTATTGACTAAGAAGTCTACGCGCCTTGTTCCAATATGTTGACATCTGTAATAAATGGGCATCTCATATTCCCTTTTAAATGAAAGGCCAGTAAGCCCCATTTCTATCTCAAGTGCACGCTGGTAAATTACTTCCTGAAACCCATTGCCGAGAGAACTGTGGACTGTCATCGCACATTTTATGATCTCTGAAGTAATGTCTGAATATTTGTAATTATTATCAATCATAGAAATCAAACAAATCATTGTTCAGACAATGTCACGATCGCTTCCACAATATTTTTCCAGCTGTATTTTACTTTTTCGCTGCGAAGATGTGGAATAAAATGATCTTCTCCTAATTCGTAAAATTCTTTTATAGCATGTGCTATTGATCCGGGATCGGGTTCGCAAACCAGTCCTGATTTGCCATGCGGTACCAGCGCTGGCAGGCCGCCTACATTCGTCACAATCATGGGTCGTTCAAAATGATAGGCCAGGGGGGTCACCCCGCTTTGAGTAGCGTTTTTATAGGGTTGTACCAATACATCGGCCGCGCAGAGATAATACTTTACTTCACTGTCTGCAATAAAATTGGTTTTTAGTATCAATCGGTCCCTGATGTTCAGCCGGTCAATTAGTTCCTGGTACCCCCTTTCATCTTCGTAAAACTCTCCGGCAACCAGTAGTTTGAAATCAGGTATTGATGATTTAAGTTGCTGCACCGCCTGCAGCAAAATATCAAGGCCTTTGTACTTTCTTATAAACCCAAAAAACAGGATCATCTTACCCGTTGCCGGTATGCCCAGGTGTTGCCGGGCCAATTGTTTTGAAACAATAGATCCGAAATTATCGTATAACGGGTGCTGCACTAATACTGCTTGCTGCGAGGTTGTAAAAGTTCTTAAATCTCTTAGTACTTTTTCACTCATGGTGATAAAGCCATCACAGGCTTTGAGAAAGTAACGGGTGAAGGGTTTATCACCCGGTCTTTTTTCGTGCGGGATAACATTGTCGGCAATACAGATGACCTTCGTATGTTTATTCTTTTTTACCTGTCTGAGAATGGTACCCAATGCCGGCCCCATTAAGGGCAACCAATAACGCACTACAATAATATCTGCGCGTTCTTTCTTCAAACGTTGTCCTACTTTTAGCCAGTTCAGCGGGTTGATGGAATTAACGACGCTGTATATGGTTATATTTTCCGGAGCCGGCTCATCAGTATACTGGGATTTTCCCGGAAAAAGGAAACCGGGATATTGCAGGCTAAAGGAATAGATAACGCAGCTATGGCCCATGTCAATAAATTCTTTAGCAAGGCGATGGTTGAATGTTGTCATACCGCCGCCGCGAAGCGGATGTGCCGGACCCAGAATAATTACTTTAGCCATATCGGTAGCAAATATAGTATTTGAATGAGTTAAGCCGAAAAGCGGGTGAAAACAGGAACTCTCAGGATGTGTAATCATCCTTTTTTTCTGTTGTCAGTAACGTTTTCTTTTCAATCTTCCAACTTGTAATCTTATCAACTATCAATTACATTTGCGGCATGAGGCGCAGTTTAGAAGATAGCTACAGGCATAAGGGGCTTAGAAAGAAGCTCGTAGATACCGTCAGGGAAAAAGGAATTAAGGATGAAAATGTGCTGGAAGCCATTAACAGCGTACCCCGGCATTTTTTCCTCGATTCTGCGTTTTTAGATGTTGCTTATGTGGATAAAGCGTTCCCGATAGGAGAGGGACAAACAATATCCCAGCCTTATACAGTGGCTTACCAAACCGAATTGCTGCAGATTCAAAAGAATGATAAGGTGCTGGAGATTGGTACAGGAAGCGCTTACCAGGCGGTAGTGCTGGCAGCATTGGGAGCAAAAGTGTTTACCATTGAACGCCAGAAAAAGCTGTTCGATGAAAACAAATTATTTGCTTACCTGAAGCAGTATCCTAATATTAAGTTTTTTTACGGAGATGGATTCCAGGGGCTTCCAACCTACGGCCCCTTTGATAAGGTAATTGTTACCGCCGCAGCGCCTGAGATACCGCCCAGGCTTATTGAGCAAATGAAGATTGGTGGGAAAATGGTGATACCTGTAAATAACGGTGCTGCACAACAGATGCGGAGAGTTACCAAGCTGGAGCAGGGAATAGAAGTAGAATATTTTGATAATTTCTCTTTTGTTCCTATGTTACAAGGTAAAAATGCTTAATACCTGCTGATGAAAGGAACGGTTCGCATCTTTTTTACAGGAATGTTGGTAAGCTTCCTGGGAACTTTACCACTCGGTACGCTCAATATAGCGGCTATGCAGATTGCTATAACGGAATCGATACGCAATGCTATGTTGTTTTCGTTGGGCGCGCTTACCGCTGAAATGATCTATGTACGAATATCGCTCGTAGCAATGGATTGGGTAAGAAAGCAGGAAAAGATCTTTAAACTACTGGAATGGTTGACCTTATTGATAGTGGTGGCCCTGGCTGTTACCAGTTTTATTGCAGCTGCACACCCACATGAGAGTAAGAACATCATCCTTAATAATAACTTGCCCTCTTATTTGTTGGGAATGACAATGGGAGCCGTAAACCCCATGCAAATACCTTTCTGGTTCGGCTGGAGCACTGTTTTGTTCACCAAAAAAATATTGTTACCGAACCGGCATCATTTTAATTTCTATACTATAGGTATAGGTATTGGAACGCTGATGGGAAACAGCCTTTTTATTTTTGGTGGCCGTCTTATTGCTTCTAAAATACAGAATAACCAGTCTGTAATGAATTATGTTATTGCCGCAATTTTCGTCGTTACGGCGCTTATTCAGATGTGGCGTATGTTTATTAAGAAAAAAGATGTGGCAGATAGGATACACGACGAAGAAGAGAAAAGAGCTTCACACTAAGCATCGTGCATTATTTATTTCAGTATCACTTATAAGTTCCAGTTCCTTTCGCATTTTCATCTTCCAGTTTTTCCCATTTCTTTTATCAAGACGTTCCTGTGTAAGTCTCTCATAATATAAATCTCTCGTTTCGAAAATCGGGTCAATAGTGCAAATAGGCGTATGATAGATGCCATATTTTGCCATAATTTGATCACGCCTGATGTAGTTGCTATCCGCGATAGGGAATCCATAGGACATATAGCGTATAGAGTCGGCCTGGACATCGCGCTCTGCTTGCTGTTCTAATTCCGGGAAAAGTTCTTTCAGCGCACTTCTTTTTTTATTGTATGTCAAAGAGGCTAATATGCTCACACTTATTATTGCTGCGATATGTAAAACCAACAATATTTTGAAGAAAGCTTTTGGAAAGGGGTATTGACGGGAAAGTATACAACTAAACGTAAAAGCTAACAATAGCAACGCAGTGTATAAGAGTAAAAAAAATTCCATTCTATCTGTTTTAATAGGGGAACAACTGCGAAGGGGGCGGGGTAGAGAAAACTATGGTAACTGGCTATGATTACCAACCATAATAATAAAAAGGCGATCCCATTTAATATTTTCCATTTAGTCATACAGATTAGATGACATCATCCGCTTTTTTACATAGGGTTTCGCCTATTAATCTAATCCGCTAAACCGTTTCTGTCCACTTATCCCTATCATCGGGACTGAATTTCCAGGGTGCAAAATTATTTTCCACATTGCTGAACATAACATTCCATTCCTGGGGCGCATTGCTTTCTTCCATTACCAGCTGGCGGCGCAACTGTAAAATAATATCCAGCGGGTTGATACTTACCGGGCATTCCTGTACGCAGGCATTGCAGGTGGTGCAGGCTCTCAGTTCCTCAACTGTTATATAGTCATGTAACAGACTTTTTCCATCATCCTTAAACCCCTTGTTAGTGTTGATGTTGTTTCCTACTTCTTCAGCCCGGTCGCGGGTATCCATCATGATCTTCCGCGGGGATAGTTTCTTACCGGTCATATTAGCAGGGCAGGCAGCAGAGCACCGGCCGCATTCGGTACAGGAGTAGGCATCCAGCAGGTTTTTCCAGCTCAGATCCATGATGTCTTTTGCGCCAAACTTTGTGGGAGGGGCAGCATCGGCGGGAGCCAGCTCCGGTTGCATGGCATACAATACTTCATTTTGAACGGCAGGCATGTTTTCCATTTTACCCATGGGTTCTAACCGGTTGTAATAGGCATTAGGAAAAGCCAGTATAATATGCAGGTGTTTGGAGTAAGGGAGGTAATTCAGGAATGCAAAAATACCCGCTATGTGCAGCCACCAACAGAGTCTTTCAATAAAACCTAAGGTGGCATTATTCAAAGGATCCAGCCAGGGTTGCAGGAACTGCGAAATAACAAAGTTGCCGGTATGAGCTGCTGCGTAGTGTTCTGCACCACGAGCCTGCAACAGCGTGTCCGATGCATTCATTGTCAAAAACAGGCACATCAAAACAATTTCAGTGATCAGAATATAGTTGGCATCGCTCCTGGGCCAGCCATTGAGATCATTACTGGTAAACCTTCGCAGCCGAATAATATTTCTACGAACCAGGAAGACAGCACAAGCCACGATCACCAAGAACGCCAATATTTCAAATGCATTGATCAGGAATGCGTAAAAACCGCCGAGAAAGCCGGCAAACAACCGGTGTGTGCCGAGAATTCCATCCAGTACAATTTCCAGTACTTCAATATTGATAATAATAAACCCCGCATATACAAAAAAATGCAATACGCCTACCAGGGGATTTCGAAACATCTTTTTTTGTCCCAATGCCAGCAGCAATACATTATTCCAGCGCTGCGACGGGTTATCCGTAATTTCTTCTTTCCGGCCAAGATTGATGTTGCGGCGTATCTGTAATGCTTTTCTTGAAAAGAGCAACAAGGCAACCACTAAAAGTAACGCGAATAAAATTTGCTGTATCATTTCCATGGCAGATCTATTAGTTATCAGTTCATTCAATCTTCGCACAAAAAACGGTATATGAGTTTCCAGATCTAAACAGAAGGCTGGTCAGACTCTGTCTAACTTCTTTTTTGGATGAAATAAGAATGTTTAAACAACTTTATTGCTAATTTACGCCATGTTGATGAGTATTTATATTTTTGTTGACGAAGATTAAGAGCGCCTTATCAAAAACCGATATCAGGCCGGTTAACGGAATATTTTAAAACAGAAAAATGACAAAAGAGAAAAGATATATTTTACAGAGCGATATAATTGAAAAGAAATTAAACCGCCTGGCGCTGGAGATTATCGAAAACAATATCGAAGAAAAAGAGCTGGTATTTGCGGGTATAGAAGAAAAAGGTGTTTTGCTGGCAAAAAAACTGCAGAAAATTGTCAGGAAGTTTGCTGACGTAAAAGTAGAATTGCTGACGATAAAATTTGATAAGGCAAAGCCGCAGGAAATTCAGCTAAGCGCCAAAGGCGGTTTTGATGATAAGGTAATTATTATCATGGATGATGTTACCAATAGTGGCAGAACTTTATTGTATGCAATTAAACCCTTTTTGGAATTTCATCCCAAAAAAATACAAACCCTGGTATTGGTAGAGCGTACTCATACGCAATTTCCTATCAGCGCCAATTACAAGGGCTTATCGCTGGCTACTACTTTACAGGAGCATATTATTGTAGAAGCCAACGGTGATAACATTACCGGTGCTTATCTTGCATAAATGCACAAAACAAAGCAGCCTGCATCAAAGTGCAGGCTGTAAAAATAAGGTAGAGACGGTTACTGGTCTATAGAACCCATCACTTTTTTCATAAAACCGTTCAACGCATCCTTCTCTGTTTCTCCTGCTGCTACCATTTCATGCACTTCCAACGCACCGCAGCAATTAGAGATCAGCTCGCCTATTACATCTAATTCTTCTTCTTTAATAGACGATGCTTCACTAATACTTTCCAGCACCGCAATAGCATTTTCTATTTGCGTAGCGGAACAGTTTCTTTGTATCTGCCTAATTACTGGTAACTTCATTGATCAGGTTTTTTAATTGATCTTCTTTATTAGTTTGCACCTGGTTTACCAAGGCACCGTTATTGAAACCCGCAAAGGTAGGCAGGTTGTTAACCGCGGCGAGTTTGCGGCTTAAGGGAAATTTCTCAGCATCGGCTATCACGAATACAGTAGATTCATGCTCACCCGACAGCCTTTTAAATTTCGGTTTCATTAAGCGGCAGTTCCCGCACCAGCCGGCAGAATACTGTACCACCACTTTAGGATGCCGGGCCACAATTTCTTCCAGGTTATCTTGTTCCAGTTCTATTAACATAAATCTTCTTTTAGTTTCTTGAAAAATATTCAGTAACGCCTTCATTAGTCGCTTTCATTGCTGCTTCATCACCGCGATGCGTCATGGCGTGATCACCGAAGTCGTCCGCCAGTTCGTGCCGGAAGGCAGCATCGAAGAGCAGTGGGACGTGCCCGAGC
>JBCNOR010000254.1:0-7127 GCA_039593785.1 Niabella sp.
GTCCAGCGGATCCACATAAATACAAATACAAAGAAGCATGCTTTAATCATCAAAACTGCAAAGCTGATAAAGGCCAGGAGGTTTTGTGAAATGCCCCAAGATGCTTCGTTTACAAACGGGATGTCATAGCCGCCAAAATAAAGGGTAGACATGATAACGCCGCTTATAAACATATTAATGTATTCTGCAAACAGGTAAAAGCCCAGTTTCATACTGGAATATTCCTGGTGATAACCAAAGTTGAGCTCATTTTCTGCTTCCGGTAAGTCGAATGGCGTACGGTTACACTCGGCCAGGGCGCAGATAAAAAATATAACAAACCCCAGCGGTTGGTAAACGATATTCCAGCCATTGTCCAGTTGGTTTTGAACGATGGTGCTCATCTGTAAAGATCCTGTAAGCATTAATACTGCTATCAGGGAAAGGCCCATAGCCAATTCGTAAGAGATCATCTGAGATGCGCCACGAATACCTGCTAACAAAGAAAACTTGTTGTTAGAGGCCCAGCCGCCAATCATGATACCGTATACACCCAGGCTCACCACGCCAAAAACATATAAGATACCTATGTTGATGTCTGCAATTTGTAAAGGAACGGTTCTTCCTGCGATCAAAGCCGGGGAACCCCACGGGATGACAGCGCTGGTAAGCAGGGCTGTTACCATGGCCAGTACCGGGCCTAATACAAACAGGAATTTAGAAGAGGCAAGAGGAATGATCTCCTCTTTAAAGAAAAGCTTACCCCCATCAGCCAAAGGTTGCAAAAGGCCGAAAGGACCCGCCCTGTTGGGACCAATCCTGTCCTGCATAAATGCCGCTACCTTCCGCTCACCATACGTAGCATACATGGCAACTATCATTGACAGGGTAACCACCAGGGCTATCAATATCAATTTTTCTAAAATAAAAAACCAGTCTATCGCAAGTAAGTGCATGGTATTAATTATTGTTCTCTTTTTCCTGTATTAATTTCGTCTTATTGAAAACCGCGCCGGTAGCGGGTCCTTTTATTTTGCTCAGGTCTACCGATGGATCGTTTACATCACTGATATTATGAATATCCAATAATAGCTTAGGCTGCCGGCCACCCATTACTTTGGCAACGGTTTCTTCCGGTTTATCCAATACTTCGTAGTGATTGGCGCCGATAACGGAATGACGGGCCACTTTGGTAGGACCTTCAATTACCCAGTCTTTTACATCTTTCTTTTCAAATCGGCATTCGTTGCAGATCCAGCCGGTTTTGCCGTCCTCTGTATTCATGATTTCACCCCACTGATCTTTGCGGGCCGTTACACGCAATACCTCATCCCCACGTTTCCATAATGTTACTTTACCGCAACATTTGTCACAGTCGCGGTGTGCATCTTCCGGCTTGGTGAACCAAACACGGTTTTTAAAGCGGAAGGTTTTATCTGTCAACGCGCCTACCGGGCAAACATCAATTACGTTACCGATAAAATCATTGTCCAGCGACTTTTCAATATAAGTGGCGATCTCGGCATGGTCTCCGCGATCTAAAACACCGTGAGAGCGTTTATTGGTCACCTGGTCTGCGGTAAACACACAACGATAGCACAAAATGCAACGTGTCATGTGTAACTGGATATATTGACCCAGGTTATGTTTCTTAAAAGTTCTTCTTTTAAACTCGTAGCGGGTGCCTTCCTTACCATGCTCGTAGCTCAGGTCCTGCAAATGACATTCACCGGCCTGGTCGCAAATAGGACAATCTAAAGGGTGGTTCAGCAACAAAAATTCTACTACACCGGCACGTGCATCCAATACACGGGGGCTGGTTACACTCTTTACTTCCATGCCATCCATTACGCCGGTACGACAGCTGGCTACCAGCTTGGGCATCGGGCGCGGATCTTTTTCAGATCCCTTGCTTACTTCCACCAGGCAGGTGCGGCATTTACCACCACTGCCTTTTAAAGGAGTATAAAAGCACATTGCAGGAGGTGTTACATCACCACCAATCAAACGTGCTGCCTGTAATATGGTTGTACCAGGATCCACCTCAACAGATATATTATCTATTGTTACCTTCATTTTGGGTGGCGCTTCCTTTTTGATTTCTTCTGCCATAGTTATATTTCACGCAAAGTAGCATAAGGTGCTACGTCGCGAAGTTTATAAGTTATTAACTACCCTGTGAATACCATCTTTTATAAGTGACTCATTAAAATTTACTAACAAGCCTAATTTTATATCAGTCAACTTTAAGTATGTTAGTACCTGTTTATAATGAATATCACACAGTTTTTCAACTGATTTCAACTCTACGATTACTTTATCATCTATAATTACATCTGCTCTAAAACCCACTTCCAGCCTAATCGTTTCATGCACCAATGGAACCCGATGTTGTCTTTTAAAAGGAATACCATTTTTAGCCCATTCATAACAGAAAATTTCTTCGTAAACACTCTCAAAAAGCCCCGGGCCATATTGTTTATGAATCCTAAAACACAAATCTACAATCAGCCGGGAAAGATCATTTTCTGTCATAATCTTTGCGTTTTACCTTCTTTGCGCCTTTGCGTGAAACTACTTTACGCAGGCACCACTTCCCTCGCATCAGCATAATGCGCCAATCCAAAGTTCCTTACCTGTGCTTCAGCTGCGTTGGTAATATGCCACTCAAACTCATCGCGGAAATGGCGTATAGCTGCCGCTACCGGCCATGCAGCCGCATCACCCAACGGACAAATCGTATTCCCTTCTATTTTGCTTTGAATGTCCCACAGTAGATCAATATCACTCATTTTACCCTGTCCTTTATCCAGCCTTAATAAAAGCTTCTCCATCCAGCCTGTTCCCTCTCTGCAAGGTGAGCACTGGCCGCAGCTTTCATGGCGATAGAAACGAGCGAGGGTGTAGGTATGCTTTACCACGCACTGGTCTTCATCAAAAACAATGAATCCGCCGCTACCCATCATGGTACCGGTCTGAAAGCCGCCATCTGCAAGGCTTTCATAGTTCATCATCCTTTGTTCTCCCTTTGCCGTCTTCAGTAAGAGATTAGCCGGCAGAATAGGAACGGATGAGCCGCCGGGAATACAAGCTTTCAACCTTTTACCTTTGGCGATACCACCGCACCATTCTTCACTGTAAATAAACTCTTCCACCGAAATGGTCATATCAATTTCATAAACACCAGGTTTATTGATATTGCCACAGGCAGATATTAATTTGGTACCGGTAGATTTACCTACACCGATTTTTGCATATTCTTCTCCGCCTTCATTAATGATAGGTACTACAGCTGCAATGCTCTCTACATTGTTGACTACTGTAGGCCGGTCCCACGCACCTTTTACGGCAGGGAAGGGTGGCTTAATGCGCGGGTTGCCTCTTTTGCCTTCCAGCGACTCCAGCAATGCTGTTTCTTCGCCACAGATATATGCACCGGCACCGCGTTGTACATGTATATCGCAATCGAAACCGCTGCCTAGTATATTTTTACCCAGGAAACCATTGTTGTGTGCTTCCTGTATCGCTTGTTCAAGAATGTCAACAATCCATGCATACTCGCCACGGATATATATAAAAGATGTATTGCTGCCTAATGCGTAAGAAGCTACAATGATACCTTCTATCAAAAGGTGAGGAATAAATTCCATAAGGTACCGGTCTTTAAAAGTTCCGGGTTCACTTTCATCAGCATTTACTACCAGGTGACGGGGTACACCTTCCGGTTTAGCAAGGAAGCTCCATTTCATACCGGTAGGGAAGCCCGCACCACCACGACCACGAAGTCCCGATTTTTTTACCTCTTCTGTAACATCGTCGGGGCCCATTGTTTTCAACGCCTTTTCAACGCTACGGTAACCACCTTCACGACGATAAGTATCGAAATACCGGATACCCTCTACATGTGCTTTTTCTAATAATAGTTTTCTACCCATTTTATAATTTCCTAAACGAGAGATTAATTTGCTTTTGCCCTGCACTCCTCAATAATCGCGTCCACTTTTTCTTTGGTAAGGTGCTCTTTGTAAAACTTACCCATTTGCATCATCGGTGCGTAACCACAAGCTCCCAGGCACTCTACTGCTTTTAAAGTAAAAAGCCCGTCCGGCGTGGTTTCTCCTGGTTTGATGTTCAGCTTTTCGCCGATATATTCAATAATATCATCGCTGCCATTGATCATACAAGGGCCGGTCTGGCATACTTCAAACATGTATTTACCTACGGGTTTTAAATTATACATGCTGTAAAAAGAAGCCACTTCATATACCTCAATAGGGTCAATGTTTAACAGGGATGCCACATAGTCCATGGTTTCAACGCTTAACCAGCCATATTGCTCCTGTGCCAGGTGCAATAAAGGAATCAGGGCGCTTTTTTGCCTGCCTTCCGGGTACCGGGCTATTATTTTGTCAACCTTTAATAAGTTTTCCTGAGAGAATTGAACCATATCTATAAGTTAAAGTCAAAATTCAAAAGGTCTTTACCGTTTTAAATTTTTCATTTTAAATTTTTCGTTTTCTATGCATCCATTTCCCCTGCAATCAGGTTTAAGGAAGACATCACCAGGATGGCATCGCTTAGCATACCATCCTTTACCAGCTCTTCAAAAGCCTGGTAGTAAATAAAGCAAGGACGCCTGAAATGCAGCCTGTAAGGGCTACGGCCACCGTCGCTTATAAAATAATACCCCAGTTCACCATTACCAGCTTCAATAGAATGATAAAGCTCACCTTTAGGCATATCTATCTCGCCCATAATGATTTTGAAATGCCAGATCAGGGCTTCCATTTTGGTATACACATCTTTCTTTTTGGGAAGATAGTATTCAGGAATATCCGCATGATAAATAGTCGCTTCTTCACCTTTCAGGTTGTTCAGCTTTTGCATGGCCTGTTCAATAATGCGCAGGCTTTGCCACATTTCTCCATTACGTACCTGGAAACGGTCATAGCAATCTCCGGTAGAGCCAACCGGGATATCAAAATCAAATTCCTCGTAGCTGCTGTAGGGAGCGGTTACCCGGACATCGTAATCAACACCTGCGGCTCTCAGGTTGGGCCCTGTGAAGCCATAGTTTAAAGCCCTTTCAGCCGAAATGGCGCCAACCCCCATCGTACGTTCCATGAAAATACGGTTGCGGGTAAAAAGGTTTTCAAACTCTTTTAAAACCGCAGGATATTCTTTCAGGAACTTCTCAATTTTTTGAAAAGCAATATCGTTAAAGTCCCTTTCAAAACCGCCGATACGTCCCATATTGGTTGTTAATCTTGAACCGCAGATCTCTTCGTAAATTTCATAGATCAGTTCGCGGTACTGCATTACATAAAGGAACCCGGTATAGGCACCCGCATCCACACCCATAATGGAACTACAGATCAGGTGATCAGCAATACGTGCCAGTTCCATTACGATAATACGTAGGTAATCTACCCGTTTCGGCGTTTTTACACCCAGCAGCTTCTCACAGGTTAAATGCCAGCCCATATTGTTCAGGGGGGCAGAGCAATAGTTCAACCTGTCTGTTAAGGGAGTGATCTGGTATAAAGGCCTGCGTTCTGCAATTTTTTCAAACGCCCGGTGAATATAGCCAACCGTGGCATCAGCCTTTACGATCTTTTCACCATCCAGTTCAATAATATTTTGAAATACCCCGTGTGTAGCCGGGTGCGTAGGCCCCAGGTTAAGCGTGGTAGTCTGCTTTTCAATACTACCAGCCGGGAGGTTTATATTTTGATGTATATCTGACATTTGATATGTATCTGCTTTGTCGTTTATAGTCGTTTGCTATTGAGCTCTTTTTTTCTTATTCCTTATTAAGATCATCACACCCACAATAAAGGAAACTGCAACAGCCGCCTCAAGTACTATCAGCCAATCATCACTTTTCATCTTCAGCTATGGTACCGTGTGTTGTCTTTTCTGTTCCAAAACCCAACATGCCGCCTCTTCCAAACATTTCATCATCTTTATCGGTACGGCTTTGGTCTTCCAGTGGATATTCTTTCCGCATGGGGAAATAGTCCATCTCGTCCACATTCAATATCCTGATCAGGTTGGGATGACCAATAAAGTTAATACCGTAGAAATCAAAGGTTTCCCGCTCCATCCAGTTGGCTGCAGCAAAAAGACCTGTGGCAGTATAAACATCAGGCTTTGTAATGCTGGTGTAAACTTTGAACCTGATCCGTACGTTTTCTCTGATATTATGCAGATGGTATACTACAGCCAGCTCTTCGCCTTGCCTGTCCGGGTAATGTACTCCACATAAATCTGTTAAGAAATTGAAGTTCAGCCCATCTTCCTGTAAAAAATTCAACACTTTAAGATTGATCTCCTTATTGGCATCAAAGCTCAGGATATCGAAAGTGACTTCGAAGTTGGATACCTGGTCCCCGAATTTATCAGTGAGCTTTTGTTGTATGAGTTCGTTAGTTATTGTCATTTCAAATAGACTGTAAGTATTTAGTACCAAGTATGTAGACTGTTAAGTATTTAGCAAGAATTGTTTTTTAAATCTTTATACTAAATACTAAAAATCTAACCTCTATTGTATGCCATAGCTTTCCAGCAACGCTTTATACTGGTCGCCATTTCTTCTGCGCAGGCTTTCTTTGCCAATCAGGTCCTGTATACGCATGACGCCGTCCAGGATGGCCTCAGGACGGGGCGGACAACCGGGTACATATACATCAACGGGCACTACCTGGTCAATTCCCTGTAAAACACTGTAAGTATCAAAAATACCGCCGCTGCTGGCGCAGGCGCCTACTGCAATTACCCAACGCGGTTCTGCCATTTGCAGGTAAACCTGTTTTACCACGGGCCCCATTTTCTTCGCAATCGTTCCCATAACCATCAAAAGGTCGCACTGACGTGGAGAAAATCCAACACGCTCGCTACCAAAACGGGCTAAATCGTAGGTTGCACCCATAGTGGCCATAAACTCAATACCGCAGCAGGATGTTGCAAAGGGGAGGGGCCAGATCGAATTCTTCCTGGCAAGCCCTATGACGCTGTCAAGCGTAGTTGCAAAAAAGCCTTGTCCCTCATGGCCTGCCGGCATTTCTGCCATGCTGATATCGGCTTCAAGAGGTTTTTGTTTTATATTGTAAGAAACTGGTCTCATATCAACCAAACCCCATACAGGG
>JBCNOR010000255.1:0-7102 GCA_039593785.1 Niabella sp.
GTTTAATAACAAACCGGCATCAATTTCATTGAAATGCATCCGACTGGTTTGGGAGACACCAACCTCCGCATAGCCCCTTGACTGGCTGGAAGGAGAGGGTAAACTATATGTAATAATAATTTTGATACCTGTTTATTATAATGCTGAGATTGCATATGCAGCTTAATTTTATCGCTCCGATGGGCAGAGTTTTGGTATTTCTTGTCACCACACAGGGATAGGGTTGGTTGAAAGAACCCCGGTTTGATGGACGCCAAAAGGTACTTGGATATGTATTGCGGTAGTCAATTTTTGACAAGGAGCAGGAGGCCACATGCCCTGAAAAAGTGAAGGCAAACTGATTTTAAGAAGCCGTTTAATTGACCTCAATTTTTACCAGGGCGTTTTTGTCCAGCTTAAAGTTTTTCCACTTTGCTTTTTTGATAAACTCGATGGCTTTTTTCGCCATGATGGCATCAGGGCTTTCTACTACTTCAAAGTCTACCGGGTCTCCATTATCATCCACAGTAAATTTGATCTGGAGGGTTTTGGTCTTTTTGGCTTTATCTACTCCGAGGCTGGTACCCAGTTCTTCATAAAAATGGCTCCAGCCTTCTTCCGGGTAAATGACTTCATTGGCGCTTACAGCTTCCGCCTGTGCTTTACGCGCATCCTGCATATAAGCAAATGTCTTTTGTCGCTTGGCTCCATAGCCCACCACCACGGTTTCCTCCAGGTTGTTAAAGGCTTTTTCCAGCACTACTTTGTTTTGTGTTCCTGGTTTAAGGCTGGCTGTCGTATTTTGGTAGCCTACCATATTTACCGACACGTTGAAGCTGCTGTCATAAACTGGTAATACAAAGCTGCCATCATTATTAGCGGTTGTTCGGTTGCGGCCCGGTATCGAAATTGATGCATTGGGCAGGGGAGCCCCTTCTTTGTCAACTACCTGTCCTTCGATATAGGCAACAGGTTGAAAGCCCATTGCTTTACTGGGATAGGAAGCTTCGGTATTTACGATTTTTACCCTGGGGGCAGCAGAGGACACCGGCGCCGCGGCCATTGCCGGAGCGTAATTGTTTACGAGTTCCCTTTTTAGCGTCAGGGATTCAAAATGCAGTGCATCTTTTTTTAATTGAATAGAATGATTCTCAGTCTCTTTCAGCGGATCGGATGCCTTTAATGCTTCAGCCCGGGCAAGCACCGGAACTTTTGGCGGGGTTCCCTTTTCATTCTTGGGTTGGGCATTATCGGAAGCAATAACTGGCTGATCAGGTGTTGCAGCCTCCTGGACAGGAATAGCTGAAGGAGCAGTAATTGCAGCCCGGGCGGTATCTTCCACCCGGTTTTGATCATTAACAGCCACCGGTTGATCACCCGGTCCGGCTTTTTGCATGATCCACCAGGTAGTTCCTGCAATCAATGTAAGGCTGCAGGCGGCAGCCACCCAACGCCACCACTGCGGCTTTGACGAAGAATAAGAATTTAAGGGGATTACAGCGGGCTGTTCCTGCTGCGATAAACCTAAAATGGACGCTTTCAGCGCATTCAGGTGCATGTCCGTAACCATCGGGTTTGCATTTCTGAACCCATCGATAGCGTCCGCCAGCAAGGGGTCCTTTAATGCAGCTTTTTCCATATCGTGCATTTCCTGCGCGCTCATGCTGCCGCTCAGATACCTTTTGATATCTTCAGGCCCATAAAACGGATATGTTGAACTATTTTGCTGCATTTTTTTCCATACAAATTTTAAGATTCCGGCGACCGTTCTGTATCAGGCTCCTTACTTTATTCCAGTCCATATTCGTAGATTCTGCTATTTCATTATAACATTTATTCTCATAATAAAATAATTGAATACTTTGCTGCTGCTCGCCAGGCAACTTTTCGATACATTTTTCCAGCCGTTTAAAAGCCTCTTCCTTTTCAATTACACTATCCAGATGCGAGAAATCGTCCGATTGCACAGCATGTTGTTCTAAACTTACCTTAATGTTTTTTTTAGCGCTGCGCAAATGCATCAGGCAGTGATTTTTGGTAAGCACATATACCCAGCTTTTAAAATTCTGAATTTCATGCCTGGGTACTTTCACTAATAATTCCTGGTAGATATTCATTACGGCATCTTTAGCTTCCTCCGCATCTTCCAGGTATTTTAAGCAAACACCATACAACAATTCACTGTAGCGCAGGTATAATTCGGCCAAAGCCTGTTGATCTCCCGTTTGTTTAAACCGGTCCAGCAACTGGTCGTCAGTTGCTTCTTTTAAAGACAGTATGCTTAATACCTGCGCCAAATAGTATTTTTTTTACATTAAATTTCTCCCAACTGTACCTGGTATTTAATAGATAATAATCAGGGCGACCACTTCGCTGTTCCTTTACAGGATGCAAAAAGTAAACCTATTACACACGCAATTTAATTTTTTTATTTTTTATGCATTTTTTGCGTGGCGATCATCCTTATCAAAATATACCGTTACACCAGTAATCAGGGAGCGTTGACAATGAGCAGTCTATACTTTCTGTTTACTTCCTATTCTTTCAATCGTTAAAAACATAATCATGAAATACATAAAATGGATGGTCTTACCATTAATAATTGTTGTTCTTGCCGCATTTACGCAAAAACCGGTTACAATAACCGGGGTAATTACTGATGTTGCCGGTTTACCCATCGCGCATGCTATTGTGCAGGAAAGGGGAACATCCAACTCAACGAGTGCAGACGATAAGGGCAATTTTAAGATTACAGTTAAAAACACAGAAGCGTTATTGGTTATTACATCGGTAGGGTTTAATCAAAAAATATTGCCGGTAAAAGGAAAAGCAACTCTTAAAGTGGTTTTAGAAGCTGCCGGCCAAACTCTAAACGAGGTGGTGGTGGTAGGGTACGGTCGGCACGAGAAAAAAGCCTTAACCGGTAGTGTAGCCGGTATTACATATCAGAAAAACGGTAATGGTAATATTAGAATACGCGGAACCGCTACAACTCCGGCTAATGGTTATATTGTAGCCAGTGCTCCCTCTTATCAATATAAAATATCTACGCAGCAGGAGTCCAAAAAGGATAAATATAATTATGGAAGGGATCGCGAAGGATATGATCACATTAACGAAAACCCGTTCCTGAAATCAAAGGAGAATCCTTTGTCTACTTTTTCTATTGACGTGGATGGCGCGTCTTACAGCAATATCCGCCGGTTTATTAATAACGGGCAACTACCTCCTGACGGCGCTGTTCGTATCGAGGAAATGATCAATTATTTCAATTACAAATACCCCCAACCAACCGGTGATGCTCCTTTTAGCATTAACACGGAGTATACTGTTTGTCCATGGAATGAGAAACATCAACTGGTATCCATTGGTCTCCAGGGTAAAAAAATAGCTACCGAAAACTTGCCCGCAGCCAATATTGTTTTTTTAATTGATGTGAGCGGCAGCATGTCCTCACCTGATAAACTGCCATTGGTACAGGCATCTATGAAATTGCTGGCCGACCAGCTAAGACCCAAGGATAGGGTAGCTATGGTGGTTTATGCAGGCAGCGCGGGAGTGGTGCTGCCATCTACAGAAGGAAATGAAACCATAAAAATAAAAGATGCGATCGATCGTTTGCAGGCAGGTGGTTCAACAGCCGGTGGTGCAGGCATACAACTGGCCTATAAAATAGCACAGGAAGGATTGATTAAAAACGGGAATAACCGGATTGTACTTTGCACAGATGGTGATTTTAATGTAGGACAAAGCAGCGATGACGAACTAGAAAGAATGATCGAAGAAAAAAGAAAAAGTGGCATATTCCTTACGGTATTAGGCTATGGTACCGGTAATTACCAGGATGCGAAAATGCAGAAACTGGCTAACAAAGGAAACGGCAACCATGCGTATATTGATCATTTAAGCGAAGCCCGCAAAGTGTTGATCAGCCAGTTTGGGGGTACGATGTTTACAATTGCCAAAGATGTAAAGCTACAGGTAGAGTTTAACCCGGCAAAGGTGCAGGGATATAGATTGATTGGCTATGAGAACCGCATGCTTGCTAAAGAAGATTTTAATGACGATACCAAAGATGCGGGTGAATTGGGCAGCGGGCATACAGTTACCGCTTTGTATGAAATTATTCCTGTTGGCATTGACGCGCCTGAATTAAGAAAAGTTGATGGTTTGAAATATCAGAAAACGGAAGGCGCTGCATCCGGCTTTAATAGTAGTAATGAAATAATGACGGTAAAGTTCAGGTATAAGAAGCCAGAGGGAGATAAAAGCTTATTACTTGAAAAAGTGATTACGGGTAGCCCTGTGAAAGTAAGCAGTGCCAGTGAGAATATGCAGTTGGCTGCTGGTTTAGCACAGTTTGGTATGTTGCTACGGAATTCAGCATATAGTGGTAATGGTAGTTACAACCAGGTTTTGAATATGATCACCCCCTTAGTAAAAAATGATAAGGAAGGATATCGTGCTGAGCTGGCAGAGCTGGTTAAAAAAGTGGCCTCTATCAAAAAAAATAATGATGGGAACACTATTTCGGGAAACAGATCAAAAGAGCCGGCAATGCGTTTTCTTTCCCAAAAATAAAAAAATGTAACTATTTGATAATCACTTGTTGTAGTCTTGCGTTGATAGTCTTTTTGCTATAATTAATTTTTTTGGCACAGTATTTTAAGATGGTTGGGCAGAAAATTTAATCTGATCCTAAGTAACTTAAAACGAAAGATTATGAAACGTAAAATGATTATTGGAGCAGTGGCATTACTGGCTACCGCTGGCGCTGTAAACGCGCAAGGCTTTGCTGAAGCAAAATTTGGTGTTAAAGGTGGATGGAACTCTACTAATATAACAAATACCGGAAGCGGCGAAACCGACGAATCTAAAAGACTCAACACGTTTAATGCAGGTGTAGTAGGCGCTATTCCCCTGGGTTCTACCTTTGAAATAAGAACCGGTCTTGACCTTCAATCTAAAGGTACAGAAGTAAATTGGGACAATGCAGCCGGCAAAGGTTTTGCAAAGACAAATCCTCTTTACCTGGAGTTGCCTGTAAACCTGGCCGTAATGTTGCCTTTTAATGAGAAAGTAAAGGCTTATATTGGTGCAGGTCCTTATGGCGCTGTAGGTATAGCCGGTAAAAATAAATGGGAAAACACCATAGCTGGTGTTAAAACCTCTTCTGAAGATAAAATTAAATGGGGCGATGATGACCTGAATACGGAAGGAAACCGTGGCTCGGGCCAGTTTAAAAGGTTTGACTTCGGGGCCAATATCATCGGAGGTGTTGACTTTGGGAAATTTGGTGTACATGCTCAATATGGTTTGGGATTAACCAATACTACACCTGGAGAAGGAACGAACGATAACGCCAATAAAAGTAACCAGCATCGCGCCCTGGGTGTGAGTGGTGTATTTTATTTCTAAAGGTATTTATCAGATTTTTACAAATGAGCGCTTCTTTACGGTAGCGCTCATTTATTTTTGCAGCCATGAAACGTCCCGCGTAACATTTTCACACATAGGGGAATATATTCAGGGCGTTCTCCCGAAGTTTCGGGACAACAAAAATAATCGCGGCGAAGCCGCAACTAAAAAACATATGGATGAATCGTTCCTTAATTTTTACAGTGTTAGGTATTATTGTATTAGTAGTTGCATGTTTTATGCCCTGGATGAAAATTGAAGACCCGGCACTGATTATAACCGGGGTAGATACTACCGGTACCAGGTATGGCAAACCTGCACTGGCACATTTTGTACTAGCTGCCTTTATATTAGCCGTGGCTTTTATTCCTAAAATCTGGGCAAAAAGATTAGGACTTTTATTTGCGGCCCTGAACCTGGCCTGGGGCATCCGGAATTTTGGCGTGATCCCACATTGCGAAGCCGGTGTTTGCCCTGAGAAACTGGCGGGTATTTACCTGCTGCTGATAGCGAGTATCGTTTTAATGATTACGGCGCTTTTTCCCAAGGAGCCACCTGTTAAAGTAACAAAAGAAGGGGAGGTTTAGAAAAAGCCACCGGCATAATAAGCGCCTATAGCAGCGGCCAAACCCGATAAAGAAATCAATAGCATACCATTGACGGGCTTTTGGTTGGATAGCTTGTACTTATAAAATCCCAATGCAGCCAACAATAAAAAGGGAATCAACAGAGCAGTATAATTAGGTAGCTGCATCAGGTAATTATTAATAAGGATTAGGATACCGCCTGCCAGAAATCCCCAGAACACAGATAGGGCGTATTGTTTCGGCATCAGGCTGCTGGTGGCATTGCCGCCTTCCTGCCACTCTTTTTCCCAAACCTTATTTTCCTGTACGGTGTCATCCACCATGGCTTTTTTCAGATGGTCGTCAATATCCAGGGATTGATAAATTTTCAGGATCTTGCTTTCTCCACCGCTGTTGTCCATTTCTTCTTTACGGGTATAATAGGCGCCGGCCGCTAATAATGCCGCTATGAAAACAAGCCCAATACCCGAGTAGATAAAAATTAAGTGGGTGTCAACACCTCTTGCTAACAGAAAGCAAAAAATAGACAGGATAACGATCAACCCTTCAATAACGCCAACGATAAACGCCGGTAAATAATCATAAAATTGTTTAAGACTGCTCAAAGGATTGTAGGGTTTGTTGAATAATAACAATGCATTCTTGTAATTGTTCCTCCGTGATCACCAGGGGAGGAGCAAATCTTATTTTATCTCCATGTGTAGGCTTGGCCAGTAGTCCCCGTTCTTTCAGCGCCAGGCAAATTTCCCAGGCCATATTTTCATTGTCGCTGTCGATCTCAATGGCATTTAAAAGTCCCTTTCCCCTCACCGTTTGTATTAAAGGCGATGCAATTTTTTTTAATTCATCTCTGAAATAAATACCCAGCTTTTCGGCCCGCGCGGCCATATTTTCATCCAGCAATACCTGTAGTGCGGCAATGGCGGTAACGCTTGCGAGCGGATTCCCCCCGTAAGTAGACCCGTGCTCTCCCGGTTTTATAGTCAGCATTATTTCATCATCGGCCAAAACAGCACTAACCGGCAGCATACCGCCGCTCAGCGCTTTACCTAATAATACAATGTCGGGTCTTACACTTTCATGATCGCAAGCCAGCATTTTGCCGGTTCTGCATAAGC
>JBCNOR010000256.1:0-7093 GCA_039593785.1 Niabella sp.
ATTTTATAAAACGCACTCTCAATCATCGCTGCTTGCTACGTATACCCCATTAGGCTGAAAATCTGTAAACGTAGCCATACTTCCTTCATATTTGTTCGAGATATTTTCGCCCTTAATTATAGTCTCTCCATGAACAAATGCCCCGATGTTGATGCGAACTGAAAAACCGATGTCCGGCTTTTCCATAAACGCCTTTTTATTCTTCTTTTTTAAAATGAAGTTGTTTTCATAGAGGTGTGAATCTTTATTTTCTGCAGCTCGCTTATAAGGCGTTTTATCTTCAACGAGTTTTTCCAATGAGTGAATAGTTTCGTCTAATGTTCCAATAAATTGATTTAAGTAAAACCCAATCAGTATAGGTTCTTTAATGCTATCATAATACCTGATTTTATAGACTTTCACCAATATGTCTAAAAATACAGGATCAAAGTCTTGAGTTATATCCCGGTAATTTTTGGTGAGCAGGCCCTGAAGTTCCTCGATTCTGTCAAGATGGAAACTGTACCTTTCTTTCTTCTTACACGTCAGCTCAATTATGGCCTTTAAATATTTCTCCACTGCTGTACTTGCCAAAGTAAGACCTTGAATTACAAATTCGTTATTAAGTAAAAATCGAGCCGCTATATAGTCCCGATATCCTAAATCGAGTAGCGTAGATGCGTTTAAATACTTTTTCATATGTGGATATACTCATGAATGATTAGTACAAAATATATTCTCCTGTAACCCTCATCTATCTTTAAGATAGCTTTTTAATTCTTCAAAATTCCTCAAAAACTCCACGATTCCACTCCCATCCGTAGCTTCACCTTCTGTAAACTCAACACTAACAAACTCTCGCCAAGTATAATCATCTTCTGTAAAGTTATCAAAATATAAGTGCTGTATTCCTAATCCGGTATTATCGAAAAATTCCCCATCGATAAAGTATTACGTTATTTATTGCTCAATATTAGCAATTGATAAGTTATTGGAATTTTTTAAAATTACTGCGCCGTAGTTCTTATAATTGGCAGCATGGCAGCAAAAAAATCTGTGAACAAAAAACTTGTGAACAAAATTTTTGTTCACAAAAAATAAGTTCACAAAGTTGTAAACAGGATTGGTGTAAACAACAAAAATGTTTACAAAATATTTGTTTACAGATTGGGCAGGGCTGGCACTTTTCAAGTTGGTGGAACGGCATACCGACCGACCGAAGTCCCCGCTTAGCCGGGACGGAGTGAGCGGAGGGATCTCTCATTACGAAGCGGGATTCTGCTACCTAATCGTCATCCCGACCGGAGCAAAGCGTAGCGGAGGGATCTCGCATTACGGAGTAAAATTCTGCTTTGCGTAGGGATTTCCCCGCTCGTTCTCCTAAGGAGTTCTTTGAATCTGCGTCACTCGGTCGAAATGACGGGCATTAGAGAACATCATTTCTCGCAGCCCTACCCGCCTGCATTAATATCGCCTGGCGATGCGGCCGGCCAA
Organism: Niabella sp.; assembly: GCA_039593785.1. GTDB lineage: Bacteria > Bacteroidota > Bacteroidia > Chitinophagales > Chitinophagaceae > Niabella. The sequence continues at coordinate 1,474 of JBCNOR010000256.1, forward strand.
TAAGCCAGCACTTTAATGGTTTCTCCAAAACTCAGCAGCTCCCGTTCCAGCTCAAAATTCAATATCACATCAATGCGAATGATTTGGACGAGGAAGAATCTTGCATTACGGGGCGAGGTTGGGCTCTGCCCCGAGGTTTCTCCGCATATTCAACTTCCCAAAATTGGCTTTTTGCTTTACCTTCGCTTGCCCACACTAAACCAGTCAATATGAAGAAATGGTTCCTGCCGATCCTGCTGCTCTTTATTATAAACCTGATCCATGCCCAAGGCAACCGGCCTGTAACTATTGTTACTTTTGGCAACTCCACCACGGCTCCCAGAAAGGGCGTGCAAAAAGTGTATGCGCAGCGGCTTCATGAAAAGCTTGACAGCAGCGGCATCGCCAACACGGTTATCAATTCAGGGGTACCCAGCAGCCATAGCGGATCTGTCAGGGATAATAGTTTTGCAAAAGTAATTCATGGCATGGACCGCTTTGATACAGCTGTCTTAAAACATCATCCTGATTGGGTAACTATTAACTTTGGCCTCAACGATGCTTACCAGGATAAGGGAGCCGGTACCCCTTCGCGCATTCCATTAAAACAGTTCAAAAAAAATATCCGATACTTTATACGCCAGATACAAAAACAGGGCGGACGTGTTATACTTCTCACCCCTAACCCGTTGGGCAGCCGGTTTGAACCATTCCGCTATGACCGTGTAAAAGCATACGCCGATGCGATACGGACAATTGCTAAAAGAAAACACCTGCCTCTAATTGACTCCTGGCAGCTTTTTTATAATTATACCAATGCACTGCAACAGCCTTTGGATACCTTGTTCACCGACAGTATTCATCCTAATGATAAAGGACACGAGCTTATTGCAAATGCACTATACAAGATCCTCAGTACGCAGGGGCGATAGTGATTCAACAACATTCAGCTCCTTTGATCTCAATCGATGCGGGGTGATATATACAGGCTTATCGGTTTCAGGCCTGTAACAGCGGCATTCGCCATATAAAAGCAGTTGATCCCTCCACAGATCACCAAAATAGAAGTACCGGACCTTTTATTACGTCGGGAGAAGCTTACAAAAAGTTTGCATTTTCCTTTATGGTAATAAAAGTCCGGCACTCAGAAATCCTGCCACCCGAAAGCTAGTGTCTGTTGCAGTTCTTTCCCGGCAGGTTCACGATACGCCCCGGCAACAACAGGCTTTCATAGATGGGCAATTGTTCATATAGGTTTAATAGTATCCGTTGTAATGGTGCTATGGTTCCCTGGTATTTTCGAAGATGCATTGAAGCTCTGCAGCGACGGTCGCCGCCAGGCTCGCAACAGGCGCTCCGGGACATGCTATGCTGCCCCAACCTATAAAATCCAATAATAGGTTAGTCCGCTATTCTGCTTATTTCTTCGCTATCTCTGCGGCATATTTCTGTATTTTTCGTATGGCCTCAGCTATCTGTTCCATATCGCTTTTAGTTCCCAGCAGCATGTATTGAAACAACCATACCGACTCCTGCGAGGTTAATGCATCATTTTGCGGACATTGATTTCTTTCGAGCCATTCCTTCATAGTTTTTTCACCATAGATCCTGAGGTAATGCTTATTGGTGGCCAGGGCTGTTACATAACCGCTTTTATTCATCTGCCCATAGCCTGACGAATTCGGCACTCCTTCTGCGGCCAGTGCCTGCAAAAACTTCTCACGGCTCAGGCCTGCAAAATGATTTTTATCGTACCGGAACATATACAAATGATAAGCGCTTTTTGTAGTGCCCGGGTATAGCTTTGCCGGAGTAATGCCGGGTATGTCTTTTAGCAAACCGGAAAGATACCGGGCATTTTCCCAGCGTCTATTACTTTGCTCTGTAACCCTTGTCATTTGCGACAGTAGCAAACTGCCCTGAAACTCTGTAAGCCGGAGATTGGTGCCTCGGGTACCCACGCCGGTAGAGAAGGAAGTAGATCTTCCGCCCTGGCCCTGGTTATGAAACGTATAGCAGTTTGCAATAAAATCATCATTATTGGTGGTAATGGCGCCGCCTTCAGCACAGTTCAGGTTTTTAGACGATTGAAAGCTGAAAGCACCAGCCAGTCCGTAACTGCCCACTTTCTTACCCTTCCATTCTGCAAGATGTGCCTGGCAGGCATCTTCTATCACAGGTATATTATGTTCTTTACCCATTACCACAAACGCATCCAGATCAGCAGGAGACCCGCCAATATGCACCGGCATGATCACTTTAGTTTGCGCTGTAATCGCTGCTTTTGCCTTTGCAGCATCTATTTGAAAGGTTTCAATATCCGTATCTACCAGCACCGGCAACGCATAGTTCAGCACTACCACGTTATAGGTAGCTACAAAAGTATAAACGGGTATCACCACTTCGTCGCCGGGTCCTATATCCAATGCTCCCAGAATCGTTGTAAGGGCGCCGGTGCCACTGGATACGCCAAGGCTGTGTTTAACGCCAAGCAGCTTGCTGTATTCCGTTTCAAATTTAGCCATCCGGCTTCCATCCAACCGGCCCCATTTCTTACTCTGTAATATTTCTGCAAATCCTTTTTCTTCAATCGCATCACTTACAGGCCAGGAAGGAAACATTCCCGGATGTGCCTTTGGGCCTCCCAGAACTGCCGGCCGGGCATCACTGGTACGGGCAGATAATACCTGTGGAGCTCCCATGGCCAGGCCAGTGCCAACGATTGCTACATTGCTGATAAATTTTCTGCGGTTAAACGCGCTGCTCATGATAAAAATTTTATAGATAACGAAATTTTAAATTTACAATGCATAACTAAATAAATGCGAGCCGCTGATAAAATAGATCCGGTTTTTCAGGAAGCAGCCGCCGGCTCTTACTGCCTGGGGTGTCTTTGATAATAATCGTATCTCCCCCGATGCATGATCTACCTTGGTAATTGCATGCTCAAATAGTATATAAAGATCATTCCCCTCACCCTTTAAAAAAACCCGGGGAGATTGCTCGCCAACAGTATGGCCGTAATCCTTAGGCAGATCTTTTTGATAAACTATTTTTTTTGTGGCAGGATCAAACAGGAAGAAAATATTACTGTTGGCTATCCCATATACTTTTCCATCCTCGCGGGTTGTAAGATCGGTGTAAGATTTTGCACCGGCAATTACCGGTTCCTTCCACAATATCTTTTTAGAAACCGGATCGATCATATACAATAAGGCCAGCTGGGCTTTTTGCTCGCCACCGGTTCCGGGTGCGATGGTAGTACCGCCTAAAACCTTGCCTCCGGCGATATTCGTAAGGCTCATAGTGGACTGGTCCTTCTCAATATCTTCATCTGTAAGCACCACCTGCTTATTGGCAATAATATCATAAAACAACAGTCCGCCACCGGTATAGCCATACTGAGGAGTGCCACCCATGATCACGGTTCTACGATCGGTATGTACCAATACGCGATGGGGACGATGTATCACCGGAGTGGTCTTAAATAATATGCGCGGATTCTTTTGCCCCGCGCCGTCATTAAATGGCTTACGGGTGTCCCACATTACCAGGTTCCCTTCGGGGTAAGATCCAAAAAACACGTATGGCCCGCTGGTGGTTAAAGCATTGTACTGCCCGAGGGCGGCCCTGGTGGTCCATTGATCGGCTGCAACAGCATAGTTAAACTGACGCATCGGAAAAGAGCTGCCTCCGATAACAGATTGTTGGTCGGGCGATGCACCCACACCCATTACCCAACAGCCTTCAGAAGGATAATCAAACTGAACCGTATTCTTTTTACCCTGGGCATCCTCTGTGGTCAATACCTTATTAATCAGATCAAAGTTGGTAACCTTAGCTCCGTCAGCAAATGTAAGATGCCTTAGGGCCTGCGACCCGGTAATGATCGATTTTTCGTTGGGCTGATGCCCAGCCCCGATCGCTTTGATAGTACCATTATACAGTTCATACCAGGTAGCATCTTTATCAGCAAGCGCCTGGCCATAAACTTTTCCGTTCTTGTTTCTGTACAGGTAGGCCATGCCCCTTTTTCTTTCCCCAGGCTGCAATAAAGGGCTCGCCTGCCGGGAATCCGGATTAAAAGCGATGATCTGGCTGTTGGTATTACCCAGCGCAAAGTACAGCCACCCCTGATCGTCTGTAGCTATATAACGTTGGTATTGCGCCCAGTTTTCTTTATGCACATATCCATAATCTGCAAAAGCACCTGTTGCCGGGTCAAAACATACCAGCCCGCTTTTGGGATAGGTTACTGCCCATATTTTGCCCTTATCATCTTCCGTCATGCCCATGGCCATTTGCGGAGCCGTTTTGTGGTGAAAGGTAAAGGCCCGTTTCGCGGGATCGAACTCCACGAAATTTCCATTAAACAGGGTATATAATTTTCCCCTTGAAGAAAAGATCGAAGCATAAGGACAGTCTCCACCCGGGTTAAAGGGCATGGGAAACACCTCGCTCTTTCCCGTTGCTGCATCCAGCATTAATAATGCGTATCCTCCCCTTACATCAAAAAGCCAGGACAATACTACATTGCGGCCTGCTCCGTCAACGGCAACCACCGTTCCCCGGGTGGTGCTATAAGGAGAAGCCGGACCATGATCCCTGAAAGCCGCATTTTCAAATACCTGTTCCTCATTTTTTAATTGTGGTTGAGCTTGTAAAAAAGCCGGGCTTAAAAGAACTACTATACTAAGTAAAAATTTCATCATATCGTTGATGGTTTAATGCACTACAAAAGCGCTCAAAAAAATTAGTTGGCAATCCAGTATTTACTCGTTGCATCAAAATTGTTAAATACATACAAATCCCCGTTGGCCTCCATACCGTACACTTTACTGCCTACGCCCACTATTTTCGTAAACCGGTTCCAGCCCTGTCCCATCCTGCTTTTGGGGCCAATAGATCCCGTAGCTTTTACGGGTATCGTCCATAAATACCCGGCAGCATCAATGCCCATCAGCGCCTGGAAATCAAATAACGTATAGGGTGTGTAATTAAAACCCGTTCCTGCAACAGCAGAGTTGGGTGTAAGAAAAGTGCCGTTCGGCAAAGCGAACCAGGCTTTTAATTCTCCTGATGTTTCTGCAATGGAATAAAAGAAACCCCTCGCCGGAATATATTTCAGAAAATTAAACCCGGTACCCATGCTGGTAGTGAGTATATTGGTTAAAACCCCGTTTGTAATGGTATACATGTATAGACTGTTATTGGTTTGAATACCAATAAACCGGTCGCCTTCATAAAAGAAAAGATCGCGGAAGGTGGCGCGGGGTGCCAGCGCAGGGTACCTTCTTTTCTCTGTCAATTCTCCACCTGTGCCTACGGCGTATATCACCAGGTCGCCGGCGGCATTCCATTCACCAAGATCGTCATCCATCGGGAAATACCGGCTGGTGGCAGCACCTTTCAATGCAATCTTTATCCCCCTGTTGGTAATTGCTTCGGGTGCCTTAAAGGTCTGACTATCGTTTCGAACCGTATCGATACCCTGGGGCAGAAAGAATACAGTACGAAAATCAAAAGTGCCTCCGTCCGGGAAATCGGGCAATACAACAGCAGTGTCACTCCTGTTGACAGTGACCGTTTTTATTCCATTTAACTTTGTTGTATACGTAAACTCTGAGTAGACCACACTGTC
>JBCNOR010000257.1:0-7092 GCA_039593785.1 Niabella sp.
CGATGATGCCGGAAACGAAACACGAAGAAGCTGGCAGTTTGTACGTGGTGTAAATCCTCCGGCAGCTACAACGCCTGGTGCTAATACTCTTGTGGAAGAAGAGCCTGTGCGGGTTATTAAGAAAACTGAGGTGGCCGCGAAAAAAGAAACTGCCAGGCCAGGCGCTAAAACATCCAATAGCAAAAAGACGGATACTAAAAACGGAACAAAGTCTTCATCAAAAGTATCATCAAAAACAACTGCAAAGACTTCAGGGAAGTCCTCAGCTAAAAAAACTTCGGGCAGCGCAAAAAGCAGTACTGCAAAGAAAGAAAGTACAGCTAAAAACGGAACAACAAAAAAGGCAGTTACTTCGTCTAAAACAGCCGAAAAGAAAGCAGGCACAAAAAGTAGCACTACGAAAGCCGATGCTACAAAGAAGAAGAAATAAATTTTCAGGATTAAAAATAAGGGATCGCTTAATGGCTACACATTTAAAAGAAGGGCAAAAAGCTCCGGCATTTACCGGCAAAGACCAGGACGGAAATAAAATATCTTTATCACAATATAAAGGGAAAAAATTAGCGCTATACTTTTACCCGCAGGATCTGACACCTACCTGCACCATACAGGCCTGCAATCTCAGGGACAATTTTGGATTATTACAGCAAAAAGGTATTTCCATTCTTGGAGTTAGCCCCGACGACGCAGCCAAACACAAACGGTTCGAAGAGCGTAATTCACTTCCGTTTCCGCTTATCGCTGACACGGATCATAAAATATTAGAGAAGTATGGTGTATGGGGCGAAAAGCAAATGTTTGGTCATAAGTACATGGGAGTATATCGCACTACTTTCTTAATTGATGAGAAAGGCATTATCAAAAAGATCTTCCTGAAGCCTAAAAGCAAACAGCACGCAGAAGAGATTATTGAAAGTCTTTAAGCTGATAAACCAGCGCCATTATAAATATCCCTGATGTCAATGGAGATGTTCAAAGCTTCGATGGTTAACACATCTTCCTGTGCTTTATACTCTTCCAGTTCCCAATGCCCGCCGGCATTTAACCTGAAGCATTCGATATTAATCGCTTCCGTGTCTATCAGTATGTATTCTTTTAATGTAGGGATATCTCTATATAATTTAAATTTTCCACCACGGTCATAGTTTTTCGTGGATGGAGACAGAATTTCAATAAGAACTGTAGGAAGCACTGCGGTGTCTTCATCTTCTTTTGAAGAGTTGATCTCTCCACAAATAATAGAGATGTCCGGATAGGTAAATAAGGTATTCTCTGGAATATGGATACGCAGATCGCTTCCATAGGGTTGGCAGGGCTTGCCTTCTAAAGCAATGAAAAGTCTGCCTTGCATATTTTTTGCGATTATGTTGTGCCGTCTTCCAGCTCCGGCCATAGCAAACACTTCCCCCTGGAAAAACTCATGTTTGGTGTCAGAAGCCTTTTCCATTTCCAGGTATTCGGGTATTGTGTAAAAGGCTTTTTGATAGGCTGGTGCAGGTTCATTTAAAATGTTGTCCATATATGCAATTTACTTAATTTTTAGGATGCTCCTAGTCTCTAAAAGTTAAATCCATATCATAAGGTCGCATTATCCCCTGAAAAAATAAAAGCCAGCGGTTCAAAACCGCCGGCTCTGATAAGTCATTTATACATAAAACTTATATCAGGTTGTTGGCTACCAGGTATTCAGCTACCTGAACTGCGTTAGTAGCCGCACCTTTACGCAGGTTGTCGCTCACGATCCACATATTTAATGTTTTAGGTTGTGTTTCATCGCGGCGGATACGGCCCACAAAAACCTCGTCTTTTTCGTGTGCATCCATTGGCATCGGGTATTGCTGGTTGGCCAGGTCGTCTACTACCACTACACCGGGAGCGGACTCCAGCAGGTTTCTTACCTCTGCCAGTTCGAATTCATTTTCAAATTCAACATTTACACTTTCACTATGGCCGCCCATTACCGGAATACGAACGGTTGTAGCGGTTACTTTAATATTGTCATCTCGCATGATCTTTTTGGTTTCATTCACCATTTTCATTTCTTCTTTGGTGTAACCATTGTCTGTAAACACATCAATTTGCGGGATTACATTTAAGTCGATAGGGTATTTGTAAGCCATTGGATATTCGCTGGCATTATTTCTTTCGCCCATCAACTGATCCACTGCTTTAACGCCGGTACCCGTTACGCTTTGGTAAGTCGATACTACTACGCGTTTAATTTTATAGGCTTTGTGTAAAGGCTGCAGCGCAACCACCATCTGAATCGTAGAGCAGTTAGGGTTGGCGATGATTTTATCATTAGTGGTCAGGATATCCGCATTGATCTCTGGTACGATTAGTGGTTTAGACGGATCCATTCTCCATGCAGATGAATTATCAACCACGGTGATGCCCGCGGCGGCAAACTGAGGCGCCCATTCTGTTGAAGTGCCTCCACCCGCAGAAAATAATGCCACAGCAGGTTTTGCTGCAATACCATCTGCCATGCTCACCACTTTATATTTCTTTCCTTTAAATTCAACTTCTTTACCTACACTTCTTTCAGATGCTACCGGAACCAGTTCGGTAACCGGAAAGTTTCTTTCAGCCAATACCTGCAACATTTTGGTGCCCACAAGGCCGGTGGCGCCCACTACTGCAACTTTCATTTTTTTATTTTTTGGTTTTAGATATAAAAAAAGCCTTCCGTATTTACGGAAGGCCTGTTAAAAAATTTATGTTACACACACAAAAACTACAACCTTCCGTTACGGATGTTTCTTAATCTTTGTATGTTTCTTTATTGTCATTGGGTTGCAAAAATAGATCGATGACCGAAATCAGCAAAATATTTTTTCAGAATTCAAAAAGCCTGTTGTAAACCGGGCATAATTACAGGCGGAGATCAAAAACAATGCAAATGCCCGGGTATAAAGCGGGGTATTATCTGCGCCGGCGTAGCGACTGATAAAATGGGTGTACGCATAAAATTTAAAAGTGCGTATCTTTGATGTATGAAAACGCGCTTAAACATCACGATTGAGGAAGGCATTCTGGAAGAAATAAAGAAGTATTCCAACCGGAATAATATTTCTATCTCCGAGCTCGTAGAAAAATATTTTAAGAGAATTGTCGATAAGCCTAAAAAGAAAAGTCTTTTGGATAAAATCAAGACTTTACCAGAGCCTTCTATTTCACTTGATATCGACTACAAAAAGGTATACTACGAAGAAAAATATAAATAATGACCAGCAAAGTTTTTCTGGACGCTAACGTGATACTCGACTTGCTTCTGAAAAGGAATAATCATAATGATTGCGAAGCAATTTTTAAAATGGTTCTTGATAAGAGAATTACAGGATATATAACCCCTTCTGTTTTCCAGGTTGTTGCACATTGGCTTACTAAAGCATATGGGGCGAAAGTTGCTAAAGATCTACTTTCGGATATTTTAGAGGAGCTGGAGCTTATTGAGGTGATGCGGCCGATACTGATAAAGGCGCTTAAAATGTCTTACGACGATTTGGAGGACAATATTCAATATTGTACAGCACAATATCATCATATCGACTATTTTGTTACAAATGATTTGGGAATGCTCAAACATAAATGGGAAGGAATAACCGTTATTTCTCCCCGTAAATTACTTGAGGTAGTGACTTAAAATAAACACCAAACTCCCGCATACATTGCTGCTGCCTGGAGCTGGTGGTACCAATCAACGACCCTTTATTTTGCCTTAACAGGAATGATTTCCGATCTTTTAGTGGCTCCAACTTTGTTGGTAAGAAACCACATGATGGTAAAGGATGGAATAATGTCCATGCCCGGCATTATCTCCTCAACAAAGTTGAAAATACCTCCAAATACCCCTTTGGCTCCGCCAAATGTTTTCGCAAAAATGACGGCTGAGATAGGCGCCCAGATCACATCTGAAAACTCTCCTACACCGGGTATAGCGAAAGAAAGGTAACCAATGGCATCCATAATAATACAGAACAACAGGGATGGCGATTTCTGAATATTAGTCATTTTAAAAGTTTGTTTTAATAAGATACCAAATTTTCCGTAAACGTTGTATGGTGCGGGGGTATTCACCGATCTTTTGGGCGTCTATACCGACAACAAAAAAGCGAGCTTACGAGCCCGCTTTTCCGATATGCTTGTAAAGTATGATATTAAGATAATTCTGCCTGGTAGTTAGTTAGCTCCCTGAATTGCTGAACTCTATGATTAATGTCTTCTTTGGTAATCTCTTTCAGGCGGGTAGTACCGAATTTTTCAACGCAGAAGCTTGCAAGCGCGCTTCCAACAATAATGGCGGTTTTCATGTTCTCGAAAGAAATATCGCCCGTTTTCGCCAGGTAGCCAATAAATCCACCCGCAAACGTGTCTCCTGCGCCTGTAGGATCAAATACTTCTTCCAATGGAAGCGCCGGCGCAACAAAAACCTGGTTTTCATGGAACAACAAAGCACCATGCTCTCCTTTTTTGATGATCAGGTATTTAGGGCCCATGGTAAGAATTTTTTTAGCTGCTTTTACCAGGGAGAATTCTGCAGTCAACTGGCGTGCTTCGCTGTCATTCACCAGTAAAACATCGATCTTGCTGATCACTTCTTCCAGTTCCGGCAATGCAATGTCCATCCAGAAATTCATGGTGTCCAGTACGATCAGTTTAGGTCTTTGAGTCAATTGATTAATTACACTTAGTTGAACAGAAGGCGCCAGGTTACCCAGCATTAGGAAATCGGCGCCCTGGTAATTTTCGGGAATAACAGGTTTGAAATCACCCAATACGTTTAATTCGGTAACCAGCGTGTCGCGGGTATTCATATCCAGGTGGTACTTGCCTGCCCAAAAAAAAGATTTCCTGTCTGGCACTATTTCAACTGCTTCTGTTTCAACACCACGGCGGCGCAGCTCTTCCAGTTCTTCCGCAGGAAAATCATAACCCACTACAGAAACCTGCTGCACAGGTTTTACAAAGTTGGCTGCAGCATAAGCAATATAAGTACCGGCGCCACCAATTATTTTATTCGATTTTCCAAAAGGAGTTTCAATATCATCAAAGGCCATGGAGCCTACTACTATGACAGACATATTAATTTTACGATTTATGACCCGTCTCCGACAGGCAGGTTTACGATTGTAATAACGGCCGCAAAAGTAAGATTAATGGGGAATGTTTAAGGTTTAAAATTCTGATGTTCAATATTTAGAACCCGTTTTGAAATTTAAACCTTAAACTTTAAATACGTTACACCAATTCTTTCCTCAATCTTGCAACAGGAATATTTAATTGTTCCCGATATTTAGCTACGGTACGGCGGGCAATATTATAGCCTTTATCCTGGAGCAGCTCGGTCAGTTTTTCATCGCTTAAAGGATGCTTTTTACTTTCCGATTCGATCATATCGCTCAGGATCTTCTTCACCTCACGCGTAGAAACCTCTTCTCCACTGTCGGTGCTCAACGATTCGCTGAAGAAGAATTTTAACCGGTAAGTACCGAATTCAGTTTGTACAAATTTACTGTTGGCCACGCGGCTTACGGTTGAAATATCCAGGTGTGTTTTTTCTGCTATATCTTTTAATATCATGGGCCTGAGCGAGGTTTCATCACCGGTAAGGAAAAAGTCTTCCTGGTGATTCATGATCGCACCCATTGTATCCAGCAAAGTATGCTGGCGCTGTTTGATGGCGTCAATAAACCACTTGGCCGCATCTATTTTTTGTTTGATAAAGAGTACTGCCTCTTTTTGTTGCTTATCTTTTTTAGTGCCCCTGCTATACTCCTTCATCATGTCCCTGTAGCCTTCGCTAATACGTAGTTCGGGCGCATTGCGGCTATTCAGGGTTAGCTCCAGTTTCCCGTTATTATTAAGAATAAAGAAGTCAGGCACTACGTAGCTTTCTGCTTTGTTCACAGAACCGATATTACCGCCCGGTTTGGGATTTAAGCGGATGATCTGCTGCATCACCTCTTTCAATTCGCCATCTTCCAGGCCCAGTCCGCGCTGTATTTTTTCGTAATGTTTCTTGGTAAATTCGTCGAAATATTTTTCAATAGCAGTAATGGCAATATCAACATCCTTTCCTTCGGCTTTTTGTCTTTTTAGCTGTAATAGCAGGCACTCAGGCAGGTCTCTTGCTCCCACACCGGGGGGATCGAACTGTTGAATTTTAGCAATAATATCATCTACTTCTTCAATGGTTGTTTCAATATTTTGCCGGAAGGCCAGGTCATCCACCAGTGCAGGGGTATCCCGTCTCAGGTAGCCGTCTTCATCAATGCTCCCGATGATATGTTCTGCAATTTTCCTTTGCTGGTCGGTAAGCGCTAATAATCCTAACTGGCTTACCAGCAGGTCGTAAAAAGAAGCTTCATTTTTTATAGGCAACTGGCGGTTGTCATCGTCGTCTGAGTAGTTATCCTCACGGGTTTTGTATTCTGCTATTTCACCATCGTCGTCGTGCAGGTATTCTGTTACGTCTATATTATCGTAGTCGTCTACACTTCCGTCCTGTTCTTCATAATTGTCTGCTTCTTCTGTATTGTCACTAAACTCATCTGCGTAGGGATCTTCATCCTTATGTGCTTCCTCGTCTACTTCCAGGGCAGGATTTGCTTCGAGTTCTTCTTTGATCCTTTCTTCCAGGTTTGCAGTAGGTACCTGCAATAATTTCATTAACTGAATTTGCTGGGGAGAAAGCTTCTGTAAAAGTTTTTGTTGTAAGGATTGTCCTAGAGCCACCGTTCAAAAATTTTTGTTATCAAAAATCGAGCCTAACTTTACAAAGATAGCCATACGAGTCACCGAAAATATTTTTTATTGTTATTTTATTGGCGTATATTTTTAAATTTCCATTGTTTATCTGTGTTCAGATAGGGACAAAATTTTTTAACGACTAACCTGGCAGCATCACTTTTTTATTTGCCATTTCGCGAGTCATACTCCTGATCTTTGGCCGGAATGCTGTAATACAGCGGGTTTCAGCGTATTAGCTATTCTGGCTGGTTGGGCTGTAGAACAGGTTTGCAAAATCGTTTTTCATGAGGAAGACCCCTCAAAGTATCCTTATTTATAGTAAACGGGTTTTCAAATGTT